>JAGRBM010000369.1 GCA_020434085.1 Chrysiogenia bacterium
ACGCGGCCCGGAGCCTTGGCCGACTCGGCATCGCCGCCGCTTGCCCGCGAGGGACCGGCCGGCGGCAGGGAGAGCATCCAGCCGACGGTCTCGAAGGTCTCGATCCCCAGGCCCCGGTTTGCAAAGATCTGCGAGAGCGGGTCGGGCGTCTTGAAGTTGGTCAGTTGCAGCACGCCTTCGTCGACCGCCGCAATGGTGACGTAGGTGGGTTCCGAAAGCCTTCCCACGTCCACGCTGACGTCGAGTTTACTGTTGGGGAGAATTTCCTCGGGCGCGGCAATGCTGACGGTCCCGACAAAGCCCTCCGGCTCGATCTTGATCGATTGCACGCCGAACGCGCGCCCGGGCAGGAAGGCTTCCTTCGAGTCAATGTGCGGATCCTTTACCAGGAAGGCGCTGACGTAGACGTTGGGCGCAAAGTCCTCGACCTCGAACTCCCAGCTCACCGTGCCGGTGGCAGCGTCCATCCATTGCGACTCGATGACGTGGTCGGTTTCCAGGGTGAACAGAATCCGGCCGCGGTAGGGAACCTCCGCGTTCGCCTGGGCTTTCTCGCCGACCTTGATCTGCGCGGGTACCTTCAGTGGCAAAGATTTGGGGCGCAGGGGCCTTGGCGTTTCGTCGCGGCGGCTCATGCCCTGGCCTTCATCGAACCACCACCAGAAGTCGTCCTCGAAGTCACCTTCAAGATACAGATCGGTCTCGGCCCTGCCGCTCCGGGCGCGCACGATGTAGCCGACCGCGCGGGAGTTAGGGGTGAGGGTTTCCTTGAATCGCCCGCCGCTCACCGTGACCTTTTGCTTCCCCTCGGAAACAAGCCGCTGGATTCGTTCGTATTTCCACCAGCCGTCACTATCGTCGCGGTACCAGTTGAGCTCCTGCTCCACGTGGTAGAGCTGAAACTCAATCTCCTCTATGTCGGAAACGATCTCGCCGTTCCAGTCCACGACCAGCCCTTCAATCTGAACCGGAGCCCCAGGACCCACGGCCTTGGCGCCCGAGGCGAGGCCCACGTAGTAGCGCTCGGGATGGACGCTCACCCGGGCCGTGCCCGTGGTGCTTCTCCCGCTTCCGGCCTCGAACACCGAAGCCCGCGCCACCATCTCACCGGGTCCGCGGAAAGCGCCCGCTTCCAGGGGGCTGGGGCAGATCGCATCGGCGTGTCCCTTCTTGCCCAGCACGCCGGTCAGGTTGCCGACCAGCAGCGTGCGTTGTTTCGATTTCTCGGGATTCCAGACGCCGTAGGTGAACTCGGTGTTTTTCGGCGGCCGGAAACCCGTCGGCTTGAGCTGGCAGCTCACCTCGTAGCGACTGCCCTCGGCGTCGCCACCGAAGAGGTACTCGGCGTCGATTGCGACGGGCACGGTCTGGTTGATGAGATAGGGGCCCTCGCCGGGCTTCACCTTGACCCGCATACGTTCGGGAACAAATTCCTCGACATTGAAGCCATACTGCGCGATCTGCGTCTTGGCGATCTCCAGGCTGAGCTTGTAGGCGCCGGTGTCTGCGAAGTCGGCGAACTGTTGATCGTAAGCGACAATGCCCGCGTCGTTGGTCTTGAGCGCCCGGCGTGCCAGGACTCTGCCTCGCGGATCGGTGAGGATGAGTTCCACGGGCATTTCCGCCGTCGGGGCGACGTAGGATTTGTCGCGCACGATGCCGACCAGGTGCGCCGTCTCGCCCGGACGGTAGACGCCGCGATCGCTGTAGAGAGCCGCGGAATAGGCGGCCGCGCGCTCGTATGGCTCGCCCTGCACCTGCGAGCCTTCGAGATCGACCTCCAGCTCGCTGAATTTCAGAAAGGTGAAGTCATTCCCCTTTGTGGCCACGATGGCGAACGGCGGGCTCTTGTCTTCTCCCGCCGGCCCGGCCTCCAGCACGCACCCGCCGCCTCCTCCGCTCGTGCATTCGGCGACGGCCCTGCCGCTCTTGGTGATCCACTTGATCCGCGCGCCCGAGGCAGGCGCGGCGGTGTGGGCGTCGATGGCCCAGACGTTGAGGTGCTTGCCCCATCCGTCGGGCGAGGGGGCGCTGCTTCGCTTGACGATGAGATTCAGATTCGTCAGTGCAATCCGGGCGGTGTCGCGCTTGCCTTTCGCCGTGACGGTAAGTTCATAAACACCGCGCTCGGGACTTGGAACCAGCGCCTCCAGATCGATCCAGCTCGTTTTCTGTTCGTCGAGCTGACCGGAGACGCGGAGCGTCTTCTGCAACACGAGATCGGAGGTCCGGTCATCGGTCTGCTCGCTCTCGCCGCTGAGCCAGTAGACGACATTCTGTGCGCCCACGTGGCGCACGGAGAGCACCAATTCATCGACGTTGAGATGGCGAAGCGGAAGATTGCCCCAGCTGTCGGCGGGCAGGTAGCGACCCTTCGAACCGAACGCGACGCTGGGGCTGCGCTCGGGTACGGTAAACAGCGTCTCGTAGGTCTCACCCAGCACGCCGCCGTCTTCGGAGCGCGCGCCCGCGTCGATGCGCATGCGGTAGCTCCCGCGCGCGAAGTCGCCCAGCAGCCGGAATCCCCGCCGGGTGGCGGAGACACTGACCTGTACCGGCGGGTCGAAGTGAACCGCCGTCTCCACGTCTTCGGGCCGCAGAACGCAACGATCAGAAATGTAGATGTAGTCGCGGCGCATACTGTCCCAGCGGTAGTAGTTCTTGCCGCCGGCCGCGCGGTCGTCGCAGACGACTTCGATGAAGTGGCCCGATGCGCCTTCCTTGCGATTGGCTTCGAAGATGGTGAGTGCTTCGCCGAGTTTGACCAGAAGCCGCTCCTCGGTGGCGGGCGCTCTAACCGAGCGGTCGCCTGCCAACTGGACGCCATCCTGCATGACGAACTGCACCTGCGCCTGGGTCTTCGCCGTCGAGGGACGGAGCTTCACACGCGCCACGTTCGGCCGGTCCGCCGCCTGGTAGCTGACATCGGTTACGCCCGCACCGTCGATGAGCCAACGACTCGATTGCCGCAGGCTTCCCAGATCCACCGGCGCGGAAAAGACGAGATCGAGCTCCGCCTGAAGGGTGCGCTGGACCTTGTTCACCTTGTGGGGCGAGACGCGCACGAGGCGGAAGGCGGGTGCCTCGAACGCGAAGTCCCATGCGTTGGCACTGGGCGGTTCGAGCACGCCGTCCTTGGTTTCGAGTTTCTCCAAAGATGCAGTGAACCTGGTGGCGGGCGGCAGCGGCTTCTCGGGCTCGAAGAGCAGGCTCGCTGGACCGGTTCGCATCAGCCTTCCGCTGACCTCGGGCGAGAGGGAAAGAACGGTCTTGTCGGAGACCGCCTGATTCACCTGCTCGGGCTCGAACACGATTTGGGAGAAGGAAATTTCGATCTGGTGGGGAACGACGCCCTCTTCGCCGATGAGCCGGAAGAACGGGCGCACCTGTGCCGCGGTAACGGCGGGCCTGGTCGAGACTTCCTTCGGGCCGGTATCGGGAACCTGCGTGGGGGCGGACCTCGCCGCGACTTTCTTTTCGTCTTTCCTGATTTCTCCCTTGCAGCTCAAAGCCCCGGTTGCCAGAAGACAGGCAAACACGGCGGCAAGCGCGCAGGTACGGACACGGATGGAAATCTGCATGGAACCCTCCCCCTGAAAAATCGCTGCAGGTGTGACCCGCGAATAGTACGGGAAGGGGCGCTGGAGGGCAATGACGGGGGCCAAGTGACCGATAATGCGTCGGTTGGCGTGTGGGAGACACGAGGTACCAGTCTCGGCGAGATAGGGGCGGGGCCCCTTGGCTGCCACGAGATTGCCGCGTGGTGATGCACCGGTTGAATCCTCGTTACCACGTGGCGATTCGAGGCTGTCGTCATCATTCCAGCTCCCGGTATCCAGGAGTTGCGCACAGCTTTCCTTTGCGAACACGCATGGCGAGCTTACGGCCGAGCACATCGCTCGAAAGGAAATCCGCCATGTCCGACCAGAATGAAATCTACCCCGATGGGGAAAGCCGAGTTTACACTCCTGGGCCCGAGCCTGCGTATACAGAGCCACGCAGGGCCCAAGCCGAACCGGCGAGGGCGGAACCCGCACCCGTAACGGAGAAGCCCTCCCGCAAGAGCCTCCTCGCCGAGGAGGCGCAGACGCTCTCGGAAATCATCGCATCGCTGGGCGGCGCAACTGCGGGGCGCCTCAAGCTCTGCGTGCAGCGAAATGTCCGCGGGATCGGCTGGAAGTCCCTGCGGGCGATCCAGATCGAGGAGTGGATGATTGACAATGGTCTCGACGTGCCCGAAGTCGTAGGGGAGGCCTATGGCGACGGCTTCTACCGCTGGCAGCTCCGTTATGCCGGAAGATTCCTGCGCAAGGGGGATTGCCATTTGGAGGGCTATGAGCACGTCCGCGACGACGCAATTCCGCCGCCCGATAGCGAGGATATGCCGCAGGTTGATCTTGTGCAGCTCCTCGAACAGCTTCGCAAGGAAATGCGCGACGAAATCAGGACCGCGACCGCGATGCCGCAGACGCTCTCGGGTCAGGGGGATCAGCTCAAGGCCGTGATGGAACCGCTCATGCGCTTCCTCGAATCGAAATTCCCCGGACAGCCCACCAAGCCCCAGGGCGCCGATCCAACGGTGACAGCTCTCATCTCGATGATGGCGCAGCAGACCAACACGTTCATGCAGGTCATGGCGCAGGGGATGACTCACGCGCCCGCATCGGCGCAGCCCACGCTCACCGAGAACGTGCGTGTGCTCAAGGAGATCATGGAAGTGGCGCGGGGGCTCAGCACGCCGCAGTTTGCTCCATATGAAGACTCAGAAGATACGTATGACGATGCAATCCCCGACCTTCTCGCTCCGTTGCAGGAACAGCCCGCCGCGCCGCAGGGAAATCCGATCATGGATCAGCTGGGCAAGAGTGTCAGCGCGGCGGCGAATCGGCTGCTGACCAATCTCGTGCAGGTGGGGGAGGAGAGGCTCGCCGAGCAAGTCACCCAGATGGCCGGGGCACAGCAGGCGCCCGCGCAGGCGGCTCAGACTGCTCCGGTTCAGAACGCCGAGAGCGCGTCCTCAGCAGCGGACCCCGCCCAGGAGATCGAGATCCTCTGCGATGCCCTCGATCACTGCATCACGTATCAGATCCCGCCAGAGCGACTCGCCAGGGAACTGGCCTCCACCTATCCACCCGAAACGCTGCAGCAACTCACTGCCGAGGGCATTGACGCCCGGCAACTCGCTGACGGACTGGCCATCATGGGCAAACCGGAGCTCGCACAAAAACTGCGCGAACCGGCGTATGCGGAGTATCTGGAAAAGCTGATCGGGGCGTTGCGGGAGAGAACCCTGGGGGCTTTACCCGATGGCTTGGATTCTTGATATGAAAATCTGGAAGGAGGTGACCGGGGTGCTATGCCAGATCCTCGCGGATGGGGTTCATCTGCTCCCACCATGAACGAGTGAACCACGTTTCCGTGAACTTCCCTTCGAGTTCCATCGCCAGTTGGGCCCGTTGCTCTATCGAAAATCCCGAGTCGACGCCCCACCCAGAGCGGATACGAACTCGGCTCCATGCGCCGCTGGGAAGCCTTTCGATTTCAAGAATCTCCGCGCGCCCGTTGCCGTAGGAAAGACCCACATAGGTCTCGCCGATTTGAGGGTCGGCATTGAAGTCTGGCGACTTCAGGTCGCGCGCCCGGGCCACGAGATGGTTCAGCCGGAACGGCCATGCGGAGGAGGGAGTTTCGCTGGGCCGGGGGGCTCGAACGGGGCAGCTCTCGCGGGGGTCGCATCGCCGATGGCGTTCAAAGCTGTGACGGGCGAGCAAAAGGCAGCAAGCGTTGGCACCGCTCAATACCGGGGAAAGGACTTGCTCGGGATCATCCTCCCACGTGCAGACAGGGCAGACGTCATACCGGCCAAGTGCCGCGAGCGTGAAACAGAAACAAACGGGGCACTGGTTCAGTCCATTCCAATCCGATGCCAGCGACAGGCTCTGGACGAACACTTCGAGATCCTGGAGCCAGCAAAGCCGACCTGGAAGTGAGCCGACATCTTCCCGGAAGCTCAATCCAAAGGGCTTGCGGTGTCCATGTTCAAGCCAGCATTGCTCCCTGGCATTGGCGCCGTAGGGATACATGTGCGGGCGCCTGGAAAAGCCAATGCGGTAAGTCAGCTCGAAATCCCGGTGAGCGATCTCCCACCTGCCGTCGACGTGGGGCGGATCCCAAGACTCTGCGTCAATTCGCCAGCCCTCGGCGATCAGGCGTTTGCGAAGCAGTTGTCGGTGCCAGCCTGGCATGTAATCCCTCGAAATAACCGGTGCCGATCGACCGCGCACCGATGGACTCCCGAGATTTTGGCAGCTGGATATGTCACCTGCTGTCACACCTCTCCGGGAACCTCAACAAAACGAACCCGGAGGAGGGACAATCACAGGGAGAGCGTCCCTTGAATGGTGACGGTAGTTCCTACCGGCAAAAGACCGCTGGGCGTGACGGCGACATCGGTAAGGCTTGGGACATCGCCGAGTTCGCAGGATGCGTAACTCGGCGAGACGAGCGCTGGATTCCCGGGGCCCTGGATGGTGGCCTCAAATTGGACTTTGGTCGCGCCGGACTGGATTTCTTCGGAAATGCGGTCGTATTCGGGCCCGTCCACATCGATGTAGACATCGGCGCCTGGGCTTCCTCCAGTCAGCTTGCCCTCAAGGGGGTTTAGAGGGGGACTTAGGTTTAGTAATTTGTTCATCTGCAATTCTCCTAAAATAATATTTTGATACTGCACTTGTAATTTACGAATCATCATCTATGCTTATTATAACACACGGGAGCCCGGACTCTCTCGGGAAGGCAAAAAAACTTGCTGGAAGCCCTGAAAAAGCCCGAAAAGCCCTCCTGGCGCCCCCTTGGGGAGCTAGCGGAGCTTTTTTCCGGCCTCCCGCTGCACCGGAAGCGGGCCCTTGCCGGGATGGCTGCGCCGGTCGTCCAGGTGGGGGACCTCCAGGGGGCCGAGGATCCCGAATGGCGGCTTGGCCGGGTTTCGGTGCCCGATCTGGGGCGCCACCGGCGCTTTCACCTTCGGGCGGGCGACGTGGCCATCGCCACCAAGGGGGCGGGCTTTCGCACCGCCCTCGTGCCGGCGCGCTGGGCGGGAGCGATCCTGACGGGGAACCTCATCGGCATCCGGGCTAGGGGGGAAGTCCTGCCCGAACTCCTCCATGCCTGGCTCTCGGGGGAGGAAACCCGCTGGCTCCTCGAATCGCGGGCCACGGGGTCGCGTCTGCTCAACATTTCTCTTAAATCTATCACGGAAGTGCCCGTGCCCGTTCTGCCCATGGCGGAGCAGGAACGCCTGGCCGAGCTGCTTCGGGCAAGCCGGGAACAGAGCGAGCAGGCGCTGCTGGCCTCGCGCCTCCGCACAAGAATTTCGCAAAAGATCGTTGCCGATGCTCTGCGCGGCGCGGAGTCATCCGACATCGGGGGAAACCGTTCATGAAAGTTATGACCACGACCCAGCTCTTCAGCCACATCTGGAAGGCCGCTGACATCCTGCGCGGCTCCATCGACTCGTCCGACTACAAGGGCTTTATCTTCGCCATGATGTTTTTGAAGCGTGCCTCCGACGTCTTCGACGAAGAGGCCGAGCGCATTCTGAAAGAAACCGGCGATGAGAAACTTGCCTACGACGAGCCCGACGAGCACCCGATCTTTGTGCCCAGGCGCGCGCGCTGGGAGGAGCTTCGCAAGAAATCCGCTCAGATCGGCGACGCCCTGAACAAGGCCTGCGAGGCCCTTGAAGAAGCCAACCCCACGCTCGAAGGCGTGCTGGCCGGCATCGACTTCAACGACGAGCACAGACTCGGTGATGCCAAGCAGCGCGACACCCTGCTCGCGCGGCTCATCCTGCATTTCTCGGAAGTCAGCCTGCGCAATGACGCGCTGCCGAAATCGGACGTGCTGGGTGACGTCTACGAATACCTTATCGAGAAATTTGCCGATGACGCCGGCAAGAAGGGCGGCGAGTTCTACACGCCCCACGGCGTCGTGAAGCTCCTAGTGGAGCTTCTCGACCCCAAAGAGGGGATGCGCATCTGCGACCCGACCTGCGGCTCGGGCGGCATGCTTATTGAGTGCGCCCGGCACGTGAAGGGCGCGGGCGGCAATGTGCGCAACCTCTCGCTCTACGGGCAGGAAAAGAATCTGGGGACCTGGTCCATTGCCAAGATGAACCTCATCTTCCACGGCATCCGCGACGCGCGCATCGAGAAGGGCGACACCATCGCCCAGCCCAAACTCCTCGAACAGGGCGAACTCATGCTCTTCGACCGGGTGATTGCCAATCCCCCGTTCAGTCTCAAGGAATGGGGGCGCACTGCCGCCGAGGCCGACAGGTACGGGCGCTTCCGTTTCGGCATTCCGCCCGCCAGCAAGGGGGACATGGCGTTTCTGCAGCACATGGTGGCGAGTTTGAACTCCAAAGGCATGATGGGCGTCGTCATGCCCCACGGCGTCCTCTTCCGCGGGGCGAGCGAGGGGAAAATCCGCGAGGAGATCCTCAAGGAGGACTTGCTCGAAGCGGTCATCGGCCTGCCGCCGAATCTCTTTTATGGCACGGGCATCCCGGCCGCGATTCTCATCCTGCGCGCCAAAGGTGCCAAGCCCAGGGGCCGCAAGGGCAAGGTGCTCTTCATCCACGCGACCGAGGGATTCGAGAGCGCGCCCAACCAGAACAAGCTGCGCGAGCAGGACATCGCGCGCATCGTCGCGGCCTTTCGCGCGTTCAAGGACGAAGAAAAATTCGCCCGCGCCGTGCCGCTCGAAGAGATCGCGCAGAACGCGTTCAACCTCAATATTTCCCGCTACGTGGACCTGACCGAGGAAGAAGAAATCCCCGACGTTCGCGAGGCGCTCAAAGCCCTGCGCGAGGCCGAGAAGCGCCGCGACGAGGCCGAGAAGAAAATGAACAAGATGCTCAAGGAGCTGGGGTTCGAGGGATGAGCCGCAAACTTTCAAAAGGCTGGCGCCGCGTGCGGCTTGGTGAGGTCGTTCAAGAGCGCCCTGAGTTCATCACGGTTTGGGATGAACGTGTCTATAAACGGATCACACTTCGCCTTCGTAATCAGGGGATTGCGTTGAGGGATGAGGTGCATGGGCACAAGTTGCGGACAAAAAAACAACGTGTCGTGCGCGCGGGTGATCTGGTAGTCGCCGAGATCGATGCCAAGATGGGTGGCTTCGGGATTGCGCCACCTGAGACTGAAGGAGCCATCGTCAGCAGTCATTACTACCTATTTACTGTCGATCAAGCCAAGTGCGACCTGGGGTATCTGGACGCGTGCATCCGCAAGGGGATGTTGCACCGGCAGGTATTTGCCGTTGGATCGACCAACTATGCGGCGATTCGTTCCCGCGACGTACTCGATTATCGCATTCCGCTCCCTCCAATGTCTGATCAAAAGCGCATCGCCGACGCCCTGCGCGTGATGGACGATGCCATCCGCGCCAATGAGGAAGTCCTGGAATGCACCCGCGCGTTCAAGAAATCGCTGGCTCACGAACTCCTGACCCGCGGCATTCCGGGCCGGCACACGCGGTTCAAGGACTCGCCGCTGGGGAAGATTCCGGCGGAGTGGGAGGTGAAGAGGTTGGGGGATGTGGCGGGTTTATCTTCTGGCGGAACGCCCGCCCGTGGTAATCCTTCTTATTGGGGCGGCAAAATTTTGTGGGTAAAGACCGGAGAGATAGATTTCAATATCATTGAAGACACTGAAGAGAAGATTACGCAGACAGGGCTCGATAACTCTGCGGCAAAGATTGTTCCCCGAGGCGCTATTCTTATGGCGTTGTATGGACAAGGCAAAACGCGTGGCAAGGTGGCACGCTTAGGGAAACCCGCTGCTACAAATCAAGCATGCGCGGTTATTGAAGCACCCGAGGACCTTGATGCTGATTACCTGTATCACTACTTGGCGGCTAATTACTTGAGGTTCCGGGCATTGAGTAACGATGGAAGCCAGAAGAATCTCAGCCTCGTCTTAATTCGAGATTTCCCTGTCCCAATTCCCACCAAAGGCGAACAACAAGAAATCGCTTCTACCTTGGAAGCATGTGTAAACCAAACCCCAGCGCTCGAATGCACGCGGGAGAGTCTAGACGCAACGAAAAGCCGGATGCGCGATGCCCTTCTGGCCGGGGCCCTGGGAGGTGCGGCATGAGCGTGTCCGCGCAGAGGCGGCAGCGGCGGTCGATCCGGTTGCGCGGGTACGATTACACGCGGGCCGGCGCGTATTTCTTGACGATCTGCGCGCGCGGGCGTGAGTGCCTCTTTGGTGAGGTGGCGGAGGGCACGGTTCGGCTGAGCGATTCCGGACGCGCGGTGGAAGCCGCGTGGCACGGTCTGCCGGAGCATTACCCGCATGTGGACCTGGATGCGTTCGTTGTCATGCCCAACCATGTTCACGGGATCATTGTTTTGTCGGATCCCGACGTAGGGGCGGGTTTAAAACCCGCCCCTACCGAAAATGCCGTGGTGGAAATGGACCGGGCGGGTTTAAAACCCGCCCCTACGGGGACACATCACGGGTTGCCCGAAATCGTGCGGGCGTTCAAGACGTTCTCGGCCCGTCGGATCAACGCGCTGCGGGGCACGCCGGGCGTTCCGGTCTGGCAACGAAATTACTACGAACACATCGTTCGTGATGATGACGATCTGGCTCGGATTCGTGAATACATCGCAAACAATCCGATCGGGTGGGGAGGCGACCGGGAGAATCCGGCAAATGCCGGCCGGGTGGAGCGTTTTCCCGACGAGGATGCGCCATGACCCTCCCCACCACCCTCACCCGCATCGACGCGCTGCTCGCCCGCTGGCGGGCGCGGGTTCCGCTTTCGGAGCGGGATCTCGCGCAGCTGCGCGCGCACTGGGAGGTGGTGCATACCTACAATTCCAACGCAATCGAGGGGAACACGCTCACCCTGGGGGAGACGAAGGCGGTCCTGCTGGACGGGATCACGATCAGCGGCAAGCCCCTGCGGGAGATCCTCGAAGTCACGAACCATCGCGAGGCCATGCGGCTTCTCTACCGCTTTTCCGAATCGAAGACGCCCGTGAGCGAGGCGGAGATTCTGGACCTGCACCGGCTTATCCTCACCGGCATCCAGGCCGACGACGCCGGGCGCTATCGCCGCACCGGCGTTCGCGTGGCGGGATCGCAGCACGTCTTTCCCAATCCGGCGAAAGTGCCGGCGCTGATGGAGGAATTCGTTTCTGCCGTCGGTGCCTGGGACGACCACCCGGTGCTGGTGGCGGCCCGGGCGCATTTCAAACTCGTGGCGATCCACCCCTTCGCCGACGGCAACGGCCGCACAGCGCGGCTCCTCATGAATCTGCTGCTCATGCGCGGGGGTTGCCCGCCCGCCTATCTGAAAGTCGAACGCCGGGGGCTCTACTACGATGCGCTGGAAGAAGGGCATACCAGGGGCACCGCCCGTTTCGAGGAATTCATCGCGAACGCGGTGCGCGAATCGCTGGAGGAAACCCTTGCGGCATTGGGCGAGGAACCGGCGGAGATCGTAGGGGCGGGTTTGAAACCCGCCCCTACGGGGGAGATTGCGGCGACGGGGCGGGGATACCGGCGCGGCGACTATGGGTTTGGGAAGAAGCTCTGGCCCGAAGAGAAGGAATCGGAACTCCCGGCGCTGGAGTTGCTCGAAAATCTGGGCTGGACCTTCGTGCCGGCCGCCGAACTCGACGGCGAGCGCGAGGGGGAGCGCGACCTCATCCTGAACGCGCGACTCGAACGCGCCCTGCGGCGCCTGAATCCCTGGCTTTCAGAGGAAAACGTGCGCAAGGCCGCACGCGCCGTGACGCATGTTCAGGCGACGGGGCTCATCGAGGCGAATGAGAAGATCCACCGCCACCTCGTCCACACGCTCTCGGTGGAGCAGGACACCGGCGACGGGCGAGGGCGCATCGGCCGGGACGTGCGCTTCATCGACTTTGCGCAGCCCGAAAGCAACGACTTCGTGGTGACGCGCCAGTTCGAGGTGATCGGCACCCGCAAGTTGGTGCGCTTCGACCTCGTGTGCTTTGTGAACGGCCTGCCGCTCGCCGTGATCGAGTGCAAGGCTGCCGGTTTGGGCGAAAAATGGTTTGAGCAGGCGAGCACGCAGCTCGACCGCTACCAGGAGGCGGGCGATGCCTGGTACGGACAGGGTGTGCCGCGCGCGTTCGAGGCGGTGCAGGTACTGGCGGCCGTGGCGGGGCCAACGGGCGCGCGGCTCGGCACGGTGCTCACGCCCGGGCGCCACTTTGGCGAGTGGCGCGAGCCCTGGCCGCTCCCGCGCGATCAGATTGAAGACGATCTCGGCCGCAAGGCCACGCCCCAGGACATCCTGCTGGCGAGCGCCTTTACTCCCGCTGCGCTGCTGGACCTCGTCGCCAATTTCACCGTTTTCGAGCCCGAAGGCGGACGAGTCATCCGCAAGCTCGCGCGCTACCAGCAATTCATCGCTGTGAACAAGGCACTGGAGCGAATTCATGGCGCGCCAGAGCCGGAAAAGCGAGGCGGGATCGTCTGGCATACCCAAGGCTCGGGCAAGTCGCTCACGATGCTCTGGCTCGCGGTGAAGCTGCGCCGCATCGAGGCGCTGCAGAATCCTACGCTCGTTATCGTGACGGACCGGACCGATCTTGATGCGCAGATTCACGAGACCTTCGACCGGTGCGGCTTTCCCAATCCCGAAAGAGCCAAGAGCGTGAAGAATCTCCAGGAGCTTCTGCGCGGCGGATCGGGTCTCACTGTGATGACGACGATTCAAAAATTTCAGGATGTTTCAGGTGGGCGAGGGGAATCGCTCTCGGAGGAACCGAACATTTTCGTTCTGGTGGACGAGGCGCACCGCACCCAGTACAAGTCGCTTGCCGCCAACATGCGCAAGGCGCTTCCGAACGCCTGTTTTCTCGGCTTCACCGGCACGCCCATCGACAAGAACGACCGCTCCACGGCGCGGGTCTTCGGGCCCTACATCCATACCTATCCGATCCAGCAGGCCGTGGCGGATGGAGCCACCGTGCCGATCTACTACGAGAGCCGCCTGCCGGAACTCCGTGTGGAAGGGGAGACACTGGACGCGGTTTTCGAGCGGATCTTTCAGGATCGGAACGAAGACGAGCGCGCGGCGATCAAGAGCCGCTTCGCGACTTTGGAAGCTATTGCCGGCGCGCCCAAGCGCATCGAGCGCATCTGTCTCGATCTGATCGAGCACTTCGAGAAGCACATTCATCCCAACGGTTTCAAGGCCCAGGTGGTGGCCTGCTCGCGCGACGCGGCGGTGACGTATCTGGAGGCGCTGGAGAAACTCGGCGCGCCTCAGGCTGCGATCATCATGTCGTCGTCCCACAACGACCCCGAGCGTCTGACGCGCCACAAGAAGACAAAGACCGAGCAGAAGGTGCTCATCGAGCGGTTCAAGAACCGTGACGATCCCCTCTCGATCCTCGTGGTCTGCGACATGCTGCTCACAGGCTTCGATGCGCCGGTGGAACAGGTGATGTACCTGGACGCGCCGCTGCGAGAGCACGGCCTGTTGCAGGCCATCGCCCGCGTGAACCGCCGCGCCGAGGGCAAAGACGGAGTTGAGAAAGATTACGGCCTTGTGGTCGATTACTGGGGCATTTCCCAGGAACTCCAGGATGCGCTGGCGATTTTCGATCCCAAGGACATTCAGGGAACGCTGACGGACATTCGCGACGAACTCCCGCGGCTGCAACAACGCCATCGTCGCGTGATGCGCTACTTCGAGAAGGTTCCAAAAGACGATCTCGAATCCTGCATCCGCGCCCTCGAACCGGAGGATCGCCGTGCGGAATTCGAAGCGGAGTTCCGCAAATTCGTCCAGAGCCTCGACATGGTTCTGCCCGATCCCGAAGGACTCGCCTACAAGGCCGATCTCCATTGGCTTGCGAAGCTGCGGGCCGCTGCCAGGGCGCGGTTCATCGATCCGCGCATGGATCTCACCGGTTGCGGTGCCAAAGTGAAAAAACTCATCGAGGAGTACCTTCGGGCGGAGGGGATTAGTCAGATCTTGGAACCAGTTGATATTTTCTCCAAGCGCTTTGACGAGGAAGTTGCCAAGCTCCGCTCGCCCGACGCCAAGGCCAGCAGGATGGAGCACGCGATCCGCCATGAAATCAACGTCCAAATTGAGCGGGATCCGATTTTCTACCAGAGGCTTTCCGACCGGCTGGAGGAGCTGATCCGCGAGCGGCGGGAAGGGCGCCTCAAGGCAGCTGAGGAATTGCGCCGCCTGGAGACGATACGCGAAAAAATGCGCGGGCGTGAAAAAGGAGAAGGGAAAGCCGGGCTTTCTCCCGACGCGGCGGCGTTCCTCGATCTTCTGAAAACCACTGAACGGGATGAGAGCGATGGCGGCGATGAGATCGCCGAAGAACCGGCTGCCTATGGAGCAGTGTCTGGGCCGGACGGTCAGGTGAAGCTGGTGAAGGAAATCCTCGGTTCCCTCGAACTGTTGGCCGTGATCGATTGGACGCAGAAGGAGGACGTGCAGCGCGAAATGCGCCGCCGGATCAAACGTCACCTGCGTGCCGCCGGGTATGACGGGATGCCGCTCGAAAACCTTACGACGAAGATGATGGACCTGGCGCGGGTCCGCCTTGCACGCTGATGGCCACCGCATCCAGAGCTATCGAGTTTGGCAATACCCGGATTTACTATCGGCTTCGCCGAGGAAAACGGCAGAAGACGGTTGGCATTGCGATCGATCCGGTACAAGGGGTTCTCGTTCGAGCACCTCACGGTCTTCCCGTGGTCGAAGTGGACCGGATCGTTCGCCGCAAAGCCCGGTGGATTGTTTCCAGAATGGATCGTAGCGCCGGCGTTCCAGTGGCCCAGGCGGCTAGGGAATTTGTCAGCGGGGAGTCCTTTTCTTACTTGGGACGAAATTATCGCCTCAAGGTTATTCGCAGTCGGCGTTCGGAAACTTCTGTGAAGCTCGTCGGCGGTCGCTTTTTGGTCGAGGTTGGAAAGGGAATTCCCAAGCGCAGGCAAGCGGAAGAAATCCGCGGCGCCTTGGTGGATTGGTATCGCGCGCACGCCTTGGACAAACTCCGAAGCCGCGTGCACCTTCTGGCCCCAAAGCTTGGACTGGAACCGCCCGAGGTTCTGATCCGGGACCAGCGCAGGCGCTGGGCGAGCTGTGATTCGAGAGGGTGCCTCCGTTTTAACTGGCGCATCGCGATGGCGCCCCTGTCCCTCGTGGATTACGTTGTGGCTCACGAACTCTGCCACCTTGTCTACCACGACCACTCGGTACGTTTCTGGCGCGCCCTGCGCCAGCTCCTTCCGGATTTCGAGACCCGCAAGGAACGACTCGCCCTGGAGGGGCCGAGATTCATACTCTGACCCGCCAGGTCACCTTGGGCGAAAGGGACGTCTCCTTCCAGGAGGGCATGAGAGAGGGGGGGGACGAGTCTGCGCGGAAGTGGGCAACATCCCAGCAACTGGATAGTGGGCACTTCCGGGGGCACCTAAGAATCAGTATTGAGCTACTCCGGTCACAGATGAGTCAACACAGGCCTGTCATTGGACTTGTTGATTCATACCCCAACGCCCCATATCCGCACACATCCGTTTTTCGGGCATGCAGACTAGAACCGAAACCTGACGTTCTATGTAGTCGTAATTGCCGATCTCGGCATTTTCGGAGTCGCAATGGCACCGAAGGCGTTCTCGAAGTCTACAAGGATCTGGTCTTCACTGATGGGTGTGACTTGGCTCACGCTGCTGATGGCTCTCGCAACCTTGCCTCGCGTTCGGGCTGCCCACACTTAGTTTCGAATGGAGATTGAATGGCAGCAGGTTGAGTGCTACTAACCCCGCGTTCTGCCACAGTGTACGTGGGTTGTGGCGGGCAGGTGGCGCAGGTCAGGGGCGAGCGAACTGACCGGCGTCTTCTCTTTGACTCCCAAACCGGTGAAGGCGGGGCGGGGGATGGGCCATGCGCTCACGTCTTGTTGCCGGATTTGCATCATTTGTAGTTGTTCTTCTCATCACTGCCGCCAACGCGACAGCGCAGACGCCATCGATCAGTGGGGGGCCGCCCAGCAGCGCCTTCCCCGGCGAGCAGCTGTGCTTCACCACTACCCTGACGAACACCGGCAGCCCCGGGTTTAACCCGTATCTGCGTGCGGTGCTTCCACCGGAAATTACCTACAGTTCTTCGACTTACTTGAGCACGCCGCTCAGCACCACGGCAGTGGGGATTTTCCCGGCCTCGCCGGGCAACCAGCTCACTGATCCCAAGTCCATGAGCGCGGTCACCGGCCCCGACGGCGGGACGCTCACGCTGCTGACCATTCCCCTTGGCAGCGTGGTGGACGGAGGACCCGACATCGACGTGGACATTTGCCTGGCTCTCGACGCGATGGCACCGGTCGGCGCGCCCCTGGACGTGACGCTGCAGCCGGTTTTCGAACTCGGCGACACGCCTACCGGGGCCAACGGGCCCATCGAGGGCATGGCGATGACGACGCAGGTCACGCCCACGCTCTTCACTATGAGCGCGAGCAACAACGCCCCCGAGGGCGAGCGCGCGCCGGGACCCGATTTTTCCATCACTTATACGACCAGCGTCGACGTGGCGAACGCCCAAACGATTTCAAACATCGATATTGATGATGTGCTCGACGCCGACCTGCAGTACGCGGGCGGACTGAGCATTGTCGGGGGTGCCGGATGCATGGCCGTCAGTGCCCCCTCGATGGTGGTGCCTGGAGGAACACTGAACGTCACCTGCACCAGCATTGCCGGCACGCTTGCCGGCAGCGAACTGACGATCAGCTATCAGGCCTACATCATCGATACGCTTGCCGAGACCGGCTGCGGCACGCAGGGACTGAGTAATGCAATCAGCATGAGCGCCGAGGACGCCATGATGAATCCGCTTGCGGCTGCAGATTCCAGCGGCGTGAGCGCCAAGCACCTGCCCATCCAGAAGGGCGCCGGGCCCGGCACGGTCGTGCCCGATGACGTGGTGACCTACACGCTCAACTTCCAGGTGAGCGACTACGCGACGGCAAACCGGCTCATCATCAACGACGCGCTTCCCGACGGGATGGATTTTACTTCACATGTTGCGGCGACGGTCGGTGGCGGACCCATCGCGATCGCCCCGACGACCATGACGGCTCTGGGTATTACCAGCATCCAGTACGACGTGACGGCCGTGACGGGAAACCTTGCGCCCGGAACGACGGGAACCATCAGCTATACCGGCACGGTGCGTCAGCAGTATCAGAATCCGGTCGCAAACGTCCTGCAGAGTGATCCGCTCTCCATGGGTGTGGTCAATGACTTCGACCTGACCGCAGGCGGCAGCCTGTGTAGCGATGCTTCCTCAGCGGGGGTGACGGTCAAAAAAATCAACGTGACCAAGCAGGACGCCACCGGCTCGCTCTTCTATGTGCCCGGCGACGTGGTGCGTTTTCGTCTCGAGGTCTCGATCGAATCCGGCGACAGCCAGGCCTTCGTGCTCGAAGACTATCTACCCTTGCCCATCTTCGATGTCGACGATCTGGACCTGACGGGCGCGCCAACCATCGCTGCGATGCCCGATGTAGAGTTCGCACCCAGCGACAATGTGGGAATGGATCCCACAAGCGTCACCATCGACAGTGCCACCAACAAGATCCGGCTGGAGTTCCCGGCCGTGAGCAGCGGCATGCCGACCACGACGCAGACCATCGCGGTAGACATCCTCACCACCGTGACGAGCGAACCCTTTGCGCCCCAGCCCTTCCTGACCAACCTGGCGCAGGGCAGCACGGCGAACTCTCCCGGAACGGCAATCAGCTCGGCCGCCAATACCATGCTTGAGGTGCGCGGCGCCGAACTCATGGTGACCAAGGGTATTTCGGCCAGCTCCAACGCCGTCGCCGATTCCACCATCACGCCCGCACCGGCCATGACGCCGGTGGACGGCGATATCAGCCAGAGCGACGGTGGCGACACAATCACCTTCGTCACCACTGTGCAGAACATCGCCGGCGCGAATGCCTATGATGTTCAGATCGTCGACACGCCGGCAGTGGGCCTGACCGGCTGCGCGCTGATCTCGGTTGCCGACGGGATCGGCACGCCGCTATCAAACCCCGCCGATTACACGGGCAACCTGTTTGCCGGGGGCATCACGCTCGTCAACCCGATTGAAGAAATGGGGGCGGCGCTGGGCAAGGACGAGATCCTCGTCACCTATACCTGCGATCTTTCAAGCACCACGGAACCCGACGACGTCATCACCGACGATGTCACCGTGTTCTTCGCCCACAGTCCTGGCGCGACGCTCTTTGACCCCGTGACCGATGACGCCACCATCACCATGGCCGCGCCCGATATTTCCATGAGCGTGCTCAGCACCGACGTGCCTGAAACGGGTTCCAGCCAGGTAAATGCTTCCAATACGGACGTGACCCTGGGTGAGAACGTTACCTTCCAGATTGTGGTGACCGTGCCGGAAGGCCGCTCCGACATCGTGGTCGACAACGTGATCCCCGCGGGACTCAACTTTGTCTCCAGTAGCTGGATGGCAGGCGCGAACCTGACTCCAATGATGATGCCGCCCTCGGGCACGAGTCTTGACTTCGGCATTGTGAGCAATACGCCGGACGGGCTGAGTAACGGCGACGACCAGATCGTCATCGATCTCACGCTCCAGCTTCCGGCTGCGACGAGCATCGGCAACGGGGTTACGAGGACTCCGATGGCGGATCTCACCTACACGGGTGGGACGGCGTCCGACGGGGCGCCGATCGACATCGTGAAGCCCGTCCTGAATCTGACGTATGCGATCTCTCCGAGTTCCGGCGATGCCGGTACCGGCGTGACCTTTACGCTGACGGCCTCACACGCGGGTAGCTCGCGGGCGCCCGCCTACGACCTGGTGCTCACCGACCTGCTCGATTCGGCCTACACGCTCAACGTGGGTTCGGTGACGGAGTTGGCACCGCTGATTGGAGCCACTGTGGACATCGGCAACACCGGCGGCGATACCAGCGTGCAGGTTTCCGCCCCGGTGATGCTGCTCGGTGAGAATTTGAGGATCCAGTATACGGTTACCGTCAATTCCATGGCGATGACTCAGACGACCATCACGACTACCGGCGAGTTGGACGCCGATTCGCTTCCCACGACAGGTGATCCCGAGGAAGCGCAATACAACATCACCCGCAACCGCAACTTCACGGTGAACTCGCCGAGCATTACTCACACTATTGCCGCGACGAACGAACCCAGCACCGGGTCGGTCAACGGAGCGACGCCCAACATCGACCTGACCATTGGCGAGCAGGTGACCTTCGAGGTCAATGTCACCTTCGCGGAGGCAACCGCAAGCGGCGTTTCGGTGGTGGAGCAGCTCGAAAACGCAGATGGTATTCTCAAGGTGCTGAGCAGCCAGATCACGGCGATCGGCGCCGACCTGAGTTTCACCGCGCCGGGCATCATGGTCGGGCTTGCGGGCACGGCCAGTGACAACGATCTCGATACATTCTTCGATCGCGTTACCTGGAATCTGGGGGATGTGACCAATTCCGGCGCCAGTGCTGGAATATCCGCCGCCGACATGATGACCTTCCAGATTGTTGCGCAGGTCATCGACAATCCGGCGAATGCCAACGGCGACCTGCTCGATAACACTGCGACACTCAATTACGGTGCCGGCCTTGCCATGAGCGCCGACGTGGACCTCGACGTCGTCGAACCGGACCTGACGCTGAACCTGTCGGTTCCGGGGGCCGCGGTGGATTCGAAGGACGTCATCACCGTAACAGCCGAGATCGACCAGAACTCGCCCACCTCCCAGGCTGACGCGTTCTCGCTCGTCTATACGGACCTGCTGGCCAGCGCCGGTGTTAGTCTTATTCCCACTACTGTAAGCGCCCCCGGTGGCGTGGTTGTTGCCGGTAACGGCGGTGGCGACACGACCGTGGTCGTGACTTACCCGACGCAGGCGCTCGGTGCGGGCACGCTGACTCTCACCTACCAGGTGCAGCTCGAGGACCCCTCTGTCGCGGGGCTGACGGTCCCGGTCTCGGGTACGCTGGGCTGGGACAGCCAGGGCGCAGTGCCCGGCGTGGAAACCCGCAGCCACAGCGACGGCGATGGCGCAAGCATCAACATCGATGAACCCACGATCGCGCACAGTATCTTCGCGACCGACGTCGCCCAGACCGGCAGTGCCCGGCATGTGGGCGGCGTGGAAGATCTGGCCATCGGCGAGTCGGTCACGCATTATATGACCGTGACCTTTGCCGAAGGAACCAATCAGGGCATTGTCGTGCGTGAAGAGCTCGACACCGTCGGCGAGCGACTGGAGGTGGTGAGCACCCAGGTCGTCTCCGTGGGCGCCAACCTCTCGGGTGCGAGCCTCCCGGTCGTCGCCTCGACGGCAACAAATGTGACCGCCACCAGTGCCGAGTGGATCCTCAATGACATCGTGAACGCGGGTGATAATGGGCCCGGTCCTGGCTACGCAAACAACGTCGATGGGGACGATCAGATCGTCTTCGAAGTGGTGGCGGTACTGGTCGACGACGCGCCCGATACCAATGTCGACGGCGACTCGCCCGTCAACGTCGCGCGCCTGCAGCATGACAATGGGGCTGACAAGACGGCCAATGTGACTCTCGACGTGGCAGAGCCGGTGCTCGATATCCAGATGGCTTCCGACAGCCCAACCGGTGACGCGGGCAATCTGGTGCAGTTTACTGTGACCGTTAGCAATGACGGCGGTGCGCCCTTCAACTCCGACGCGCCGGCTTTCGACCTGGTGATCGAGGATCTACTCGACCCGGACCTGAGCCTTAACGTGGGATCGGTTACGCAGGTGAGTGCCTTGGGCGGCTTTGCCGTCGTGAGCGGGAACACCGGTGGTGATACGACCGTGCAGGTAACCCTGCCGGCGCTGCTGCTGGGTGAAACACTTGAATTCACTTACACCGCAAGTATCTCCACGGCGGTCGCACCGATGGATATGATCTCCACCACTGCGACCATCGACTTCGACAGCTATCCGGCGGACCCGCCCAGTGGCGCTGCTGATCAGCGCGCCTACAACGCAAGCGAGGGCAACACCCTGACCATCCTGCCCATCGTGGTGGGTCACGTCATCACGGCGACCTCGGAAGTCGCTTCTACCTCGGCGCAATATAATCCTGCCGTGACCGACCTGCTCATCGGCGAGCAGGTGACCATGGAGATCGAGATCACCCTGCCCGAGGGCACCACCTCGAACGCTGCACTCAGTGAGCTCCTGGACAAGACCGTTGGTGTCTACGAGGTCGTCAGCAGCGAGATCACCCATATCGGCGGCCAGCTCACCATCGGTAGCGGACTCATGGTAGGTGACTCCGGCGTGGCCAGCGATTCGAACGCCGACCTCGCCAACGATCAAGTCACCTGGACGTTGGGCAATGTGCTCAACAATCCCGACGGTATGCAGACCGACGACGATCGCATCCGCGCCGAGATCGTCGCACGTCCCATCGACCGCGCGAGCAATGCAGCGGCGGATCTGGCCACACATACGGCTGAATTCACGTACGGAATTGCCGCCAGCGGCAGTGCCGACGTGCAGACTGAGATCGTGGAGCCCGTTCTTGATCTGACGCTGGCGGGAACTCCCGGCAGCGCCGACGCGGGCGATACAATCAGCTACACGGGCACGATCACGCACAACGGCGCTTCGACCGGACCGGCACAGGATGTCATCTACACGCACGTGCTCGCGGGGCCGGATCTGATCCTGACGCCCGGCACGATCGTTGCTCCGGGCGGCACGGTCATCAGCGGTGACAACCCCGGCGACGATACCGTCACGGTGGTCTTCCCCTCACTGGCGCTTGCGGGCGGCCCGCTCACGGTGGACTATGACGCCGTTCTCCAGAACAGCGTGCAGCCGACGGACACTGCCGATACCGAGGCGACGGTCCACTGGAACAGCGTCTCGCCCTTCAGTGCCGGTATCACCCGGCGCTCGGTTCGCCCGGCGACCGAGAGTACGGACATCGACGACAACGCGGTGGGGAGCGTCTCCATCCTCAGCACCACCGATGGCAATACCGGAACCGGGCAGGGCAATCCCGTCCTGGCCGACCTGAACATCGGTGAGAGTGTGACCTTCAGCGTGACGGTGACCTTCATCGAAGGAACCACCAAGAATTCGAGTTTCAGCTTCGACCTGCCCAAGGGGACGGGCGCGCTCGAAGTGACTGCATCGAGCGTGCTGGGCGTGGGGGCCCAGCTCTCGGGCGCCGGGCTGCCTACCGTGGGACAGGCGGGCGCACCCTCCGACACCAACGGCGATGGGATCGATGATCGTGTGACCTGGACGCTGGGGAACGTCCTCAATACCGCCGACCAGGCCCTCAACGGCCTGGACCAGATTACCTTCAGCATTACCGGCCGCGTGGCCGATCTGCCGGTGAACGCCGGCGGCGATACGCTCACCAACACCGCGACGCTTACCTACTCGGGCGGCTCCCAGTCGCAGATGCTGGATGTGGACATTGTCGAGCCGGTGCTGGTTATCACCAAGACCGGCAGCCTGCCGCCGGGGACTGCGCAGGCGGGCGGCGCGGCGGTCACCTACACCGTCACAGTGGAAAACCCCTCGGGCAACGGTTCGAGCGCGCCCGCCTATGCGCTGCGGATCGACGACCTGCTCGACCCCGATCTGGCTCTCGTCGTTGGGAGCGTCACCGAGACCAGCGCACTGGGAATGAGCGTTGCCGAAGGAAACACCGGCGGCGACGACTCGGTGACCGTGAATCTGGGTGACCTGCAGCTCGGAGAAACACTGACCTTCACCTACCAGGCGGGTGTGAATGCCGGCGTTGCCCTGGGCACCATGATCACCAACACCGCGAGCCTGCAGGCCGACAGCGCGCCCACCTACGTGGCAGGCGCGACGCGGCGCCAGAACCCCAGCGACATGCACACGATTGAAGTGGGCGCGGTCGATCTGACGGTCTTGCTCGACGATGGTGCGGTTACGGCTAATCCCGGCGACGACGTCACTTACACGGCGACCTATGAGAACGTGGGCAACGTAGCCGCCACGGGCGTCACGCTGAGCCTCGTGGTGCCCACCGGCACGACCTTCAACCTTGGCATGAGTGCGGGCTGGACCTGTCTTGTGGCGGGTGCAGCCGGTGACACTTGCTCCAACATGATCGGCGGCGTCCCGGCGGCCTCGGGCGCGGCCATGTCGAGCTTCGTGCTCACTGTGGACGATCCGGTCCCGGCCGGGGTTACCGAGGTGATGACGAGCATCGCCATTGCCGACGATGGTGCCAGCGGCGCCGACGATGTACCCGGCGACAATTCGGCAAGCGAGAACACCCCGGTGAGCGCGGTTCCCGATCTCACCATCGATGTCGATGATCCCGCTGGTCCGGTCAGCCCCGGCGGGCAGATTCTCTACAGCGTGAGCTACGACAACAACGGTCCGGGTGCCAGCCAAGGGGCGACCGGGGTGGAGATCACCCTCATCGTGCCGGCCGGGACGAGCTTCGACGATCCGGCCACGACTGCGGCCTGGGCTTGCGCGCCCGATGACAGCGCAGGCAGCACTTGTACGCTGTCGGTGGGCGGATTGGCTGCCGGTGCCATGGGCAGCGCGGATTTCGTGCTCGCGGTGAACGCTTCGGTGGCCACGGCTCTGGAGCAGGTGGTCCTTGACGTGGCCATCGCCGACGATGGTACCAACGGCGCCGATCCCGACCTGCTCAACAACATGGACTCGGCCGCGGCGGTTTCCATCGATGCCGCCCCGGATCTTGCGATGAGCCTGATGGGGCCGGGCCTCACCGCCAACCCCGGTGACAACGTCCCCTACACGGCAACCTACGACAACCTGGGTGACCAGGGAGCAACCGGCGTGACGCTCTCGCTCACTGTCCCGGCGGGAACCTTCTTCAACTTCAGTGCCAGCGCCGCGGGCTGGGCCTGCACGCCCACCTCCAGTGCAGGCAGCGCCTGCACCTTCGCGGTATCGGGCACGGTCGATCCGAGCGACCCGGCGGGCAATGTCGCCTTTACCCTCACCGTGGTAAATCCCGTTCCCTCGGGCACGCCTGGGACACTGAGCACTACGGTCAGCGTCAGCGACGACGGTGCCAACGGTGCCGATTCCGATCCGCTGAACAATTCCGACACGGCCATGGGAACGACCATCAATGCCGGTCCAGATCTTACCCTGAGCGTTGATGATTCGATCAGCGCGGCCGATCCCGGGGATACGGTGGTCTACACCCTGGTTGTCGAAAACGTGGGCACCCAGGATGCCATCGGCGTCGTGCTGACCAACCCGGTACCGGTCGGCGTGAGCTTTAACGCCGGCGCCAGCAGTGCGGGCTGGGCTTGTGCGCCCGCCTGCACGCTCTCGGTGGGAGCAGTCGCTGCCGGTGGCAGCCGCACGCGCACCATCGCCTTCGACATCCCCGCGACGCTGACTGCAGGAGTGGCTTCTATCACCAACAGTGCCAGCGTGGCCGACGACGGCAGCGGCGGAGCGGACCTCACGCCCGGTGACAACAGCGCGAGCCACGTGACCCCCGTGGATGCGGCCCCCGATCTCTCGCTGAGCCTCGACGACGGCGGAGCCAGTGTCGTGCCCGGCAACCCGATTACCTATACGACGACCTATGAGAACAACGGCACGCAGAACGCAGCCGGCGTGAGCATTGCCGTGACCGTTCCCACGAATACGAGTTTCAATTCCGGTGCCAGCACCGGCGCCTGGGTCTGCGTGCCTGATGCGAGTCCAGGTTCGATCTGCACGAGCGCTATCGGCGCCGTAGCGGCGGGCGCCTCGGTCATGATCGACGTGGTGCTGGACGTCGTTGTTAGCGTGCCCGGGGGTACTACCGAGATCACCACCAACGCGCAGATCAGCGATGATGGTGCCAACGGTGCTGATCTCACCCCGGCTGACAACAGCGCTTCGGATACCACCACCGTGAGCGCGGCGCCCGACTTGAGCGTGAGCGTTGCCGACCCGGCTGGTCCCGTGGTGCCCGGCGACGATGTGGCCTGGGCGATCACCTACGACAACATTGGCACGCAGGATGCGGCCGGCGTCACGCTGGTCACCACCGTCCCCACGGGCAGCACTTTCAACGGCGCGCTCAGCCCGGCCGGCTGGGCCTGCACCGCCGGCGGCATCGCAGGCGCGACCTGCACCTTCACCGTCGCCGGAACCGTCGCGGCGGCAGATCCGGCCGTGATGGTGAACTTTGTGGTGAGCGTCGATGATCCGATTGCCGCGGGCGTGGATGGCCTCTCGCTGAGCGTGAGCGTCGCCGACGACGGTGCCAACGGTGCCGATCTGACGCCTGCCGACAACACCGACGCCTCGGCGCAGCCCGCGATCACCGCGGCACCGAACCTGAACGTCACGGTCGAAGGTCCGGGAGGCAATGTCTCCCCCGGAGACTCGGCTTCCTACACGATCATCTATGAGAACACCGGCAGCCAGGGCGCCACTGGCGTGTTCCTTACCTTTACAGTCCCGCCGGGTACCATGTTCCAGAGCGCGGGAAGCCCAGGTTGGACCTGCCTGCCCGATGGCAGTGCGGGCAGCACCTGCACCTACAACGTAGGCGGCGTTCCCGCGGGCAACCCGCCCGTGGGCGTGGGCATCACGGTCAAGCTGCTCGATCCAATGACGCCCGGGGTGGAGACCCTCGATCCCGGCGCGAGCGTCGGAGACGACGGCGGCAACGGTCCCGACGAGGACCCGGGTGATAACGGTGGTAGCGCTTCCGATACCGCGGGTGATTCGGGCGTGAGTGCCACGCCGGACCTCACCCTCGGCGCCGATGATGGCGGGGTGAGCGTGAACCCTGGCGACCAGATCAGCTACACGCTCAGCTATGCCAATGCGGGCGACCAGTCCGTGGCCGGCGCGCAGATTGCGCTCATCGTTCCCGCCGGAACGAGCTTCAACCTGGGCATGAGTGCGGGCTGGAGCTGCATGGTGGCTGGTGCGGCGGGCGATACCTGCACGCTGAATATCGGGGCGCTCGCCGGAAACGGCGGCAGCGGCATGAGCACGCTGGTGCTCGACGTGGACTCGCCCATCGGTGGGGCGATAGAGGAGATCGCCTTCAGTGCGACCATCTCCGATACCGCTTCGATGGAAGCCGATGCCAATGCTCCAGATAACACCGCGACTGAGACGACGCCCATCGATGCCTCGCCCGATCTGTATGTGAGCGCGACGGGGCCAGGCGGGACGCTGGTGCTCGTCCCGGCAGGGCCGAACCCGAACCTCAGCTATACGATCAACTACGCCAACGACAATACGCTGGGCATGCAGGCGGCCAGCGGCGTAGAGATCGCCATCACTGTGCCGGCGGGCACCAGCTTTGACGACCCGGCTACCACGGCGGCCTGGGCCTGCCTCCCCGACACGAGCGCGGGCAGCACCTGCACGCTCTCGGTGGGGGCACTGGCCATCGCGGGCAGCGGCAGCGCCGACTTCGTTCTCGCCGTGGACAACCCGCTGGCAGCGGGACTGACAGGCGTGGCGATCACCGCCGACATCTCCGACGACGGGATGAACGGCTCCGATGCCAACGCCGCCGACAATACGAGCACCTCGACCAGCACGACCCTCGATGGTGCGCCCGATCTCGTAATCGACGTCACCGGCCCGGGCCTCTCGGCCACGCCGGGCAACAATGTCGCTTACATGGT
This sequence comes from Chrysiogenia bacterium, assembly GCA_020434085.1. Classification (NCBI taxonomy): domain Bacteria; kingdom Pseudomonadati; phylum Chrysiogenota; class Chrysiogenia; species Chrysiogenia bacterium. The sequence goes on from JAGRBM010000369.1 coordinate 26,724, forward strand.
GGGCTATGAGAACGTGGGCACCCAGGACGCTGGGGGCGTGACGCTCACGATGACCGTCCCCACAGGGTCGAGCTTCAACCCGGGCGCCAGCAGCGCGGGCTGGGTATGCGCGCCCGACAACAGCGCGGGCAGTACCTGCACCTTTGACCTTGGTAGCGTCGGAGCCGGTGATCCGGCCGGCAGCAAGAACTTCGTGGTCACCCTGCTCAACCCCGCACCCGCGGGCGCGGGTCCGAGCATCGGCATGAGCGGCATGATCGGTGACGACGGCGCCAACGGAGCGGACCTTACCGGTGGCGACAACATGGACACCGACAGTGGGACGACGCTGAGCGCCGCGCCCGATCTCACTCTCGCAGCCAGCGACGGCGGCGTGAGCGTCAACCCGGGTGGCCAGGTGACCTACACCCTGGGCTACGCCAATGCTGGCGACCAGGACGCCACAGGCGTAACACTGACCGCCACCGTTCCTGCCAACACGAGCTTCAACGCGGCGGCAAGCACGGCAGGCTGGATGTGCGCGCCCGATAGCGGCGCGGGCAGTATGTGCACGCTGAGCATCGGCAACCTCGGGGGCGGCGGCGCCGCCGGAAGTGCCCTATTTGTCCTGGACGCGGCAGCCATGATTGCTGCCGGCGCCGACGATGTGAGCTTCAGTGCCAGCATTGCTGACGACGGGGCCAACGGTGCCGATCCCACGCCCGGCGACAACGCTGCGATGGACACAACTCCCATCGACGCCGAACCCGATCTCTCGATCATGGTAAGCGACGGCGGCGGCACCCTCATGCCCGGCGATCTGCTGACCTATTCGATCGATTACGAAAACAACGGCACGCAGAGTGCCACCGGCGTTTATCTGGAAATCACAGTTCCCGTGAACACGAGCTTCAATGCCGGTGCGAGCCCGATGGGCTGGGTTTGCGCGCCCGATACCAGCGCGGGCAGCACCTGTACCTTTGCCGTGGGCGCAGTGGCCAGTGGCGCCATGGGGGCCACGAGTGCTGTCTTCAGCGTCGCCACCGAAATTCCTTCAGGCACAACGCAGATCACCGGCACGACCACCATCGGTGATGATGGTACCAACGGCGGCGATGCCGACAACGTGGACAACTCGGTGACGCTCGACACGCCGCTTGACGCGGTGCCCGATCTTTCGGTGAGTCTCAATACGCCCGCCGGCCCGGTTATTCCCGCAGACACGGTGACTTGGGTGGTGAGCTATGAGAATGCCGGCGGTCAGGACGCTACCGGGGTTGTGCTGAGTGCCACCGTGCCCAGCGGTACGACCTTCAATGCCGGTGCGAGCAACCCGCTCTGGATGTGCGCGGGAGTGAGCTGCACCTTGAGCGTCGGCGCGCTCGCCGCGGGCGTGGCGCCCGTGGATGTGGACTTTGCCGTGGACGTCAACGATCCGGCGGCGGCGGGGCTGGGTTCGCTTTCCTTCAGCGTGAGCATCGCCGACGACGGCGCAAACGGCAGTGATGCCAACGGGACCGACAACTCCGACACCTCAAATGCCCCGACGGTTACGGCGGCGCCTGACCTGGTGATCGATGTCGCAGGCCCCGGGGGCAGCGTCGGCGCGGGCGACCCGATCGGCTTCACGATTACCTACCAGAACACCGGCAGCCAGGCTGCGACGGGCGTCGAGCTCAGCTTTACGATTCCGCCGAGCACGCAGCTCAATGCGTTGGGTAGTCCCGGTTGGGTATGCGCTCCCGATGGCAGTGCAGGCAGTGCTTGCACCTATGCCATCGGCAGCGTGCCTTCGGGCGGCGCGGCGATGGGCGTGGGCCTGACCCTCATGGCGCTCGATCCAATCGATTCGGGCGTTGAGGGCGCGGACATCAGCGTGACCCTGGGGGATGACGGCGCCAACGGCGCTGACGAGAACCCGCTCGACAATACCGAGAGCGCTTCAGACGGTGGCGGCGATGTCGCGCTTGCGGCGGCGCCGGACCTCACGATCAGTGCCGATGACGGCGGCGCCACGCCCATGCCCGGTGACTCGGTAAGCTACGCATTGGATTATGGCAACGCAGGTGGCCAGTCGGCTGCCGGCGCGCAGATCTCAGTGACGGTGCCGACGGGATCAAGCTTCAACCTCGGCATGAGCGCGGGCTGGACCTGCCTGGTGGCAGGGGCAGCCGGCGACACATGCAGCTTGAACATCGGTGCCCTTGCCGGCGGCGCCATGGGCGGCACCACCGCAGTGCTGGATGTGGACTCACCCCTTGGCAGCGCCATTGAAGTTGTTGCCTTCAGCGCGAGCATCGCCGACACCGCAGCGATGGAAGCCGACGAGAATCCGGCCGACAACACCGCAGCAGTGAACACCGCGATCGATGCAGCGCCCGATCTGCAGCTCAGTATTGTGGGGCCCGGTGGCAGCGTTGCCCTCGTGGCGGCGGGCCCGAATCCCACGATTGCCTACGCCTTTAACTACGCCAACGACGATACGCTCGGTAGCCAGGGCGCGACCGGAGTGACGCTGACGACCACGGTCCCGGCGGGTACGCTCTTCAGTTCCGGCGATACGAGCGCGACGTGGACCTGCCTGCCCGGCAACGGCGCGGGCAGCACCTGCACCCACAGCGTGGGGACCCTGGCCCTCAACGGCAGTGGTAGCGCGGACTTCGTTCTTCAGGTGGAAAACCCGGCGGCCGCCGTATTTACGAGCGTCTCGATTTCCGGTGCGATTGGCGATGACGGCATGAACGGCGCCGACGTGGCGCCCGCCGACAACACGAGCACTTCGGGCGCGGTCAGCATTGATGCTGCTCCCGATCTGCTGATCACCGTAACGGGCCCGAACCTGAGTGCCATGCCGGGACAGAATGTCGCCTACATGGTGGGTTACCAGAATATCGGTACGCAGGACGCGACCGGTGTGGTGCTCACCATGACAATCCCGCAGGGTACGAGCTTCAATCCTTCCGCCAGCGCGGCGGGTTGGAGCTGCACGCCGAGCATTCTTGCGGGCAGCACCTGCACCTACAGCGTCGGCAATGTGGGCGCCGGCGATCCTGCCGGCAGCGTGAACTTTGTCGTCATTGTGGATAGCCCCGTGGCGGCGGGCGTGCCCGCGACCATCACGCTCGGTGGCTCCGTCGGCGACGACGGCGCCAACGGTGCCGATCTCGACGGTGGCAATGACATGACGAGCGATGCCGGAAGCAGCATCGACGCTCAGCCCGATCTGACCTTGAGCGTCTTTGACGGCGGCGCGAGCGTCGTGCCCGGCGGGCAGGTGAGCTACCTGCTCAGCTACGCCAATACCGGCGACAAGGGCTCCACCGGTGTCGCACTGACTGCCACGGTTCCTCCCGACGCGACCTTCAACCTGGGGGCGAGCACCGCGGGCTGGGTCTGCCTGCCGGATTCCAGCGCGGGCAGCACCTGCACCTTCAGTGTGGGCGGCGTTCCCGCCGGCGGCGCGGGCAGCGCCACCTTCGTGGTAGATATCGCCCTGAGCGTGGGCTCCGGTGTTACTCTTATCACTCAGAATGCGAGCATTGCCGATGACGGTATGAATGGCGCCGACGCAACGCCCGGTGACAACGCCGCGAGCGATACGACAAACCTCAACGCCGAGCCCAACCTGGCCCTCACCTTCAGTGACGGCGGGGCGGGGGCCATGCCCGGTGATACGGTGACCTACACGGCTACCGTGGAGAACCAGGGCAACCAGGAAGCCACCGGCATCATCGTCGCGAGTTCCGTGCCCGACAACACGGTATTCAATCCTGCTGCCAGCACCATGGGCTGGGTCTGTGTGCCCGACAACTCGGCCAGCAGCAACTGCACCATCAACGTGGGAGCGCTCGTCTCGGGCGCCATGACCAGCGTGAACTTCGCCGTGGATATTGACGACCCAGTTCCCAGTGGTGTGACCCAGATCAGTGCTTCGGGTTCGGTGGCCGACGACGGTACCAACGGAGTAGATCCCGATCTGGGCAACAACGGCCAGAGCGACACTACGCCGCTGGGTGCGTTCCCCGACCTGAGCGTTTCGGTAACAGACCCGGCAAGCCCCGTCGTGCCCGGCGACAGTGTCAGCTACGTGATTGCCTACGACAACGTGGGCGATCAGGACGCGGTGAACGTGGTGATTGATGTGATCCTTGGTGCGGGCGCGGGTTTCAATGCCGGGGCGAGCAGTCCGGGCTGGAACTGCACGGGACTTTCCTGCTCGCTCAGTGTGGGCGCGGTGGATGCCGCCGATCCGGCGGGGAGCACGACGCTCGTCGTCGACATTGACGATCCTATCGCAGCGGGTATCGACAACTTGAGTGCAAGCCTTTCCATTGCAGATGATGTGGCCAACGGCGCCGACGCCAATGCGGCCGACAATACCGATTCCTCGGTCTTGCCGGTGGTCGATGCCGCGCCCGACATGGCGATCACTGTGAGCGGTCCGGGCGGCAGCGCCCAGCCCGGTGACACGCGTGTCTACACGGTGACCTATCAGAATCTGGGCAATCAGGATGCCACGGGTGTCACGCTCGAAATGACCGTTCCGGCGGGTACACAGTTCAATCCGACCGGCAATCCCGGCTGGATCTGCGCCCCCGACGGCAGCGCGGGCAGCACCTGCACCTTCCTGGTCGGAGGCGTGGGCGCCGGCGATCCGGCAGTCGGCGTGGCCTTCACGGTGGACGTGCTCGGCGCAATCGGCACGGGAATCGAGCTCATCGACCTGGGCGGCTCGGTCATGGACGATGGCGCCAACGGGCCCGATACCGGTGGTGGCAACAATGGTGACAACGACGATGGCACCAGTATCGACGCGGCCTCCGATGTGGCGCTCAGCCTGAGCGATGGTGGCGCAATGCCCGGTCCCGGCGCGAGCGTGAGCTACATAGCCGGCTACGCGAACAACGGCGATCAGGATGCCGGCGACGTGCGCCTGTCTTTCATGGTTCCGGCCAATACGACCTTCAACGCCGCAATGAGCGATCCCTCCTGGAACTGCATACCCTCGGCGGCGGCAGGCAGTGCGTGCGAGTTGATTGTGGGTGCGCTGGCCTCGGGTGGTTCGAGCATGGCCGCCATTGTGCTCGATCTTGACGATCCGATTGCAGCCGGTGTTGCCGATATCACGCTCACTGTGAGCGGCACTGATGCTGTCTCGCCCGATCCCGAGCCCACGCCCGCCGACAACAGCGCGAGCGTGATGACCCCGGTGCTTGCTGCGCCCGACCTCTATGTGGACGTGAGCGATCCGGGCGGCAATGTCACCCTTGCGCCCGCAATGACGGGCGGGGCGATCTCCTACACGATCTCCTACGGCAACAGTGCCGGCATGGGAACGCAGGCCGCGACAGGCGTGGCTCTTGCGGCGGTGGTCCCCGCCGGGACGAGTTTCTCCGATGCCGACACGGTGGCAGCATGGGCTTGCGTGCCCGGTAGCAGTGCGGGAAGCACCTGCACGTTGAGCCTGGGCGCGCTCGCATTGGGGGCCTCCGGCAGCGCGGACTTCGTGCTACGGGTGGACAATCCGGTCGAAGCAGCAATCGAGAACGTCGTCCTGAGCGTGAGCATCGCCGACGACGGCGCGAATGGCGCGGACGTCGATGGTGGCAACAATACCGATACCTCGACGACGACCAGCATTACTGGCGCCCCGGACCTGCGCTTTGATGTGGTGGGGCCGGGCCTGACGGCGTCACCGGGTGAGGACATCATCTACTCACTTGAGTATGAGAATGTGGGTACCCAGGATGCCGCCGGCGTGTTCGTTTCGATGACCGTCCCGGCAGGAATGGTCTTCAACCAGACGCTGAGCCCGGCGGGGTGGGCGTGTTCGCCCGATCTCAATGCCGGTGCCACGTGCATCTACAACGTTGGCGCCGTGGGCGCGGGCGATCCGGTCGCCGCGGTTCCCTTCATCATCACGGTTCCTGCGATCGTGGTTGCCGGAGTGGGTCCGGTCATTCCGGTAGGCGGTTTCATCGCCGATGACGGCAACAACGGACCCGACCTCGCGCCTGCCGACAATGTCGATACGGACAGTGGCACCAGTATCGACGCCGCGCCCGATCTCTCGCTGATGCTCTCGGACGGCACAGCCTCTCCGGTGGCCGGCGGCAGTGTGATCTACACCATCAATCTTGAGAACCTCGGCGATCAGGATGCCACGGGGCTGGTCGTCACCGAGACCGTTCCGGCGAGCAGCACCTTCAGTGGCGGGGCGAGCACGCCCGGTTGGGTATGCATGGGTGGCGGCGGCGCCGGCGATACCTGCACCATTGCCATTGCGACGCTGAATGCGGGCTCGAGCGCGTCGCTGAGCTTCGCGGTGGTTCTCGACGCGACCTTGCCCGCGGGGCTCGATGAAATCGTAAATACTGCAAGCATTGTCGACGACGGCATGGGCGGCAGTGATTCCGACGCCATGAACAACACCGATACGGTGAACACTGTGGTCGGCGCCATGCCCGACCTGGTTGCCGGTCTCGACGATGGCGGCGCCAGCGCCGCGCCCGGCGACACGGTGACCTACACGGTGAGCTGGCAGAACAACGGTACCCAGGGTGCAACCGGCGCGAGTGCCACCATCGCGATTCCGCTGAACACCACCTTCAACGCAGGGATGAGTGACCCCTCCTGGAACTGCTTCCCCAACGGGAACCCGTTGAGTGTGTGCACGCTGCCCATTGGAGCCGTCGCTTCGGGTGATTCGGGTATGGCGAGCTTCGCGCTTACCTGGAGCAACCCCATGCCGGCGGGCGTCGATGAGATCATTGTGAGCGCAAGCGTCTTCGACGACGCAGCCAACGGCGCGGATACCATCCCGGCAGACAACACCGCGCAGGATGCGACGCCGGTCATCGCGGCGCCGGACCTTGGTATCGACATTGACAACCCGGCCGGTCCGCTGGCTGCCGGTGGTACACTGCTCTTCGAGATCGCCACGGCCAACGGCGGCAATCAGGACGCGACCGGCGTGGTGCTGAGCGCCACGATTCCGGCGGGCCTTGAGTTCGATGCCGGAGCAAGCGACGCGCTCTGGTCGTGTGCGCCCAGCGCGACAACCGGGCCCGCATGCACGCTGAGCCTCGGAGCCTTTGACGTGAGCGATCCCACCGACCAGCGCGACTTCGCGTTGCGCGCGCCCGATCCGCTGGTCTCGGGCCTCGATGATTTCACAGTGAGCGTGAGTGTGGCCGACGACGGCGCCAATGGTGCCGACTCCAATGCTGCGGACAACACCGATACAAGTGCCAGCGTGAGCTTGGATGCTGCGCCCGACCTGCGGGTGACAGTCACGGGCCCCGGTGGCAGCGCCGAGCCCGGTGATACTCGCGTCTACTCCGTCACCTATGACAACGTCGGCACGCAGGACGCCACCGGCGTGGAACTCACCTTCACAGTTCCACCGGGTACAAGTGTCCAGACCGGAGCGAGCCCCGGCTGGGTGTGCTTGCCCGATGCGAGTGCCGGCAGCACCTGCACCTACGCGGTGGGAACGGTTGGTGCGGGTGATCCCGCTGAGTCGCGCACCATTGCCCTCGACGTGCTCGATCCGGTGCCCGCCGGCGCGCACATAATCGACCTGACGCTGGATATCGGCGATGACGGTGCCAATGGCCCCGACGAGAACCCGGTCGACAATTCCTTCAACGAAACCGACACCGCCATCGATGCCGAGCCCGACCTGGCACTGTCCATGAGCGGGGACGTCGCAACCGTGATGCCCGGCGGCGCAGTGGTCTACACCCTCGACTACGTCAACAACGGCGATCAGGACGCCACCGGCGTCGTGCTGACCGAGACCGTGCCCGCCAACACCGCCTTCAACGCCGGCGCGAGCACAGGGGGCTGGATGTGCCTGGTCGCCGGTGCGGCGGGCGATACGTGTATATTGAACATCGGTGCTCTGGGTTCGGCTGCGATGGGAAGCGCCGATTTCGCCGTGGACGTGATCGCTGTGGCGCCCGCAGGGGCGGATAGCCTCTCAAATACGGCAAGTGCGGCCGACGACGGCGGCAACGGCGCCGAGCCGACGCCCGCCGACAACATGGCGATGGTGGAGACCACCCTCGACGCCGCGCCCGATCTCTCACTGAGTCTTGACGATGGCGCCATGAGTGCGGCGGCCGGTGGGGCGATCACCATTGACGTCATTGTGGACAACGCGGGTGACCAGGACGCGACCGGCGGCATGTTGAACTTCACCGTGCCCACCGGAACGACGTTCAACGCTGGATTGAGCGCCATGGGCTGGAACTGCATGCCCGACGCCAACGCCGAGGCGAGTTGCACCCTTGCACTGGGTGCTCTCAGCGTGGCCGGCACACCCGCCGCGTCTGTCACGATTGTGCTGGACGTGGATAACCCCGTCCCGGCCCTGCTGGAGTCGGTGACCACCACGGTCAGCCTCGGCGACGATGGTGCAAACGGCGCCGACCAGATGCCTGCCGACAACGCGGCCGGTATCACGACCCCGGTGGACGCCGCGCCTGATTTCTCGCTCTCCAAGAGCGATGGATCGGCCGCACCGCTTCCGGGCGAGGTGGTCAGCTACATGCTCAATTATCAGAACACCGGCGATCAGGACGCGGCCAGCGTCACTCTCTCCGAAGTCGTTCCTGCCAATACGAGTTTTGAGACGGCCTCCAGCACGATGGGCTGGATCTGCGTGCCCGATACCAGTGCCGGCAGTGCCTGCACGCTGAGCGTGGGCGCCTTGGCAGCCTCGGCCATGGACAGTGCAGTCTTTGCCGTGCGCGTGGACGGCTCGCTCGTGGGCGGCATGACCAGTCTTTCCAACACCGCCGGCGTAACCGGTGATGGGGTGGGACCGATTGCCTCCAACCCGGTTACTACCGAAGTAAACTTTGCGCCCACGACCATGAACGATGCGGCTACGGTGCAGCAGGAGCGCGCTCAGCAAATCGACGTGCTGGGCAACGACCTGGACGGCAATGTCCCGCCCGAGGCCCTGAATATTGTCGCAGTGGAGACCGGTGATGCCGCCGCAGGTGGCAGCGTGAGCATCGATCCGGGCGGATTGACGCTCACCTATACACCGAGCATCGGCTTCACCGGCGTCGATACCTTCGACTATACGGTCGCAGATCCCCACGGGGCGCAGGCGACCGGCACCGTCACGATCACAGTGGTGGGTGTGCTTATCACAGAGTCCGACGGGGAAACCCGCGTCTTCGAAGGTGCTCTACCCGAGTATGCGGACAGCTATGAAGTGCGGCTGACCAACTGCCCGAGTTCGCCGGTCAATATCGCCCTGTCCCTGGATGCGGACATTTTTGTGAGCCCGGCGGTCCTTAATTTTGCCTCTCTGGGCTGCGTCGGTGCACCGATTCCGCAGACGGTCAACATTCAGGGCGCGGTCGATACCATGATCGAGGGCGATGAGATCGCCACGATTACTCATACGGTGAGCAGTCTGGATCCGAACTTCGACGGTGCTCCCGCGGCCGATGTGGACGTACATGTCGAGGACGCCGATCTGGTGGCCGATCCCGGCGAGGACCGCACGGAACTGCCCGGCCTGTTGCGCCTGGACGGTTCGAACAGCCATGCGCTGGGCGACCTGGCCCTCAACTTCAACTGGCAGCCGGTGAGCGGTCCCATGGTTACGCTCACCGGATCGACTGGGCCGCGCCCGAGTTTTGTAGCGCTTGAGCCCGGCAATTATGTCTTCCGTCTGACGGTTTCCATCGTTACGGGAGAATATGATTCCGAGGAAGTGACCATCACTGTCACCGATGTGCCGCCCATCGCGCGAATCTCGCGCAACGTCATGGGAGTTGCCTCGCCGCCGATGGAATCGGCAGGGATGGATGTCGGCGAGACGTTGCCGCTCTCGGGTCTGCTCTCGTCGGACGATAATCTGACGCCGATCGATTCCTTCACCTGGCAGCTCGGAGACGAAGTACCCTTCGGGGCGGACATCAACGAAGTGCTCGACGATCCGTCTTCACCGACGCCGGTGTTCACGCCGCTGGTGAGCAGCGCACCGGTGCCGGGCCTCTACGAGATCGAACTTGTTGTCAGCTCTGACGGCACCGATTCCGAGCCCAGGCTCCTTCGCGTCTACGTGCGCAACTTCGACGAGATGGATCTCGCTGGATCCGTGGTGGAGCCCGCGGCTGATGCTGGTGTGGACCAGTACGCTGGCGTTGCGAGCGTTTACCAGCTCAACGGCACCGCCAGCCTGGATCCCGACTCGCGCCAGCAGGGAGCGGAACTCGAATACTCGTGGCGCCAGGAACTGGGCACCCCGGTCACGCTTTCGAACCCCGCGGCCATTTCGCCGAGCTTCGTGATTCCCTCGCAGGGGGCGTTTACCTTCTGCCTGGAAGTGCGCGATGTGCTCGACGATGACCTGCCCAGTATTGAAGACTGCGTGACCATCACGGCCTTCGATCCGGGTGCGAACTACGCACCGGTGGCGGTGCCGGAATTCGTGGATGTCGATGACGACAATCTCGATGGGCGGGTCAATGTGGGTGAAGTCTTCACCCTTACGGGGATTAACAGCACCGATCTTGATGGTGATGCCCTCACGGCGAACTGGAGGCTAGTCGATGCGCCGGGCTTCCACTCCTTCTCCCCAACGCTCAATGAGACCGAAATCTCCATGATGCCCTTCGTCGAGGGGACTTACCTATTCGAACTGACCGTCAACGACGGCATGGCGAGCAGCGTGCCCGTGGTCCTACCGGTCCATGTGCTGCCGGTCGGCACCGATGCCGCCCTGGCGGTTGCCAAGGCGGAGGTCGAGGAGAACACCAAGCTGACGCTCAGCGGTATCGTTCCCTTCATGCTCGATGGGGCGGAAAGCATCGGGAGTGATGGGCTCACGAACGCAAATCTCGGATACCTGTGGCAACAGACCGAGGGTCCCACCGCGATCATCGAAGATGCCAGCGCAATGCTTCCGATCGTGACGCCCATCGTCTCGGGCTACTACTGCTTCGAACTGACGGTGCGCACGCCTGGTGGCAGTCAGGCACACGACGAGGTGTGTCTGGAGGTCGAAATCACCGGTGGGGAGACTCGTAATCTGATCCCCACGGCAGTGCCCAGCGGGCCGCCCTATACGCGCAAGGATGTTGCAGTCACGATCTCGGGTACGCTGAGCAGCGATTCGGCTGCTGATGCCGACGGCGTGACGGGCGTGGTCAACGGCCTTGGCCTTCGCTGGTCCCAGTGTGGCGGCGTGCCGGTTGTGCTCGATGACAACCCCTTCACGCCCACCTTCACGCCGCCCGAGGACGGGGAGTATTGTTTTGAGCTGGTCGCCGACGACGGCGAAGCACTCGGCCTGCCCCAGCGCATAAGCGTGCAGGCGATCCTGATTGGTGCGACAGGCGGCGGGGGCACCGGTGACTGCACGCTCAATCCCTCGGCCCCGGCCGGTGGGTGGACGTTACTGCCGCTGCTCAGTCTGCTTATGCTCTTCTTCTGGGATCGGCGCCGGCGCGGGGTTGCGGTGGATTCAAAACGGGGTAGGGGAACCGGGCTGCTGGGCCTTGCGCTGTTGTTCGCTCTTTCACTGGCTGGCAATGCTCACGCGCAGGCAGACCTGGGATTCCAGGCCGAGCACTTCGATCCGCTGCCCTCGCAGAAGCACAACATTCTCAACATTTCGCGCAGCGAGCTGATTGCCGAGGGAAATTACTCCCTGAGCATCGTCTCGAACTATGCGAACGATCAGGTGCAGTTCGCGGCCTTCATCAACCCGTTCACCATCACCGAGCGGCCGATGCACCACAAGTGGCAGAGCGACCTGCTGGCTTCTTACGGCGTGTTCGACTGGGCGGAGATCGGCATTGCAATCCCCGTGGTTTGGCGCCAGTCGGGCGACCCGCTCACCCTGATCGGGATGCCCAATACCGAGCTCGACGGGGCGGCCTTCGGCGATATTCGGATCGTTCCCAAGGTCAATCTGATCGCCCCTGATGATGGAGAGGGCTTCGGCATGGCATTTCTGATGCCGCTTTTCATCCCCATCGGGAAAAAGAACTTCCTCGCATCCGACCAGTTCTTTCGCGTCGAGCCGCGACTGGTTGCCGACTGGACCTTTGCCAACAAGGCCAGCATTGCCATCAACCTGGGCGTGCAGATTCGTCCGCAACGCACCTTACTTAATTTCGTGAGCAACGATGTCTGGCGCTGGGGCATCGGCATGGAAACCCCCCTTGATTACGACTGGATCAAGAACGCAACCGGCTTCGAGCATCTCGAAGACTGGCGCGTCGGCGTCACGCTGTTCGGAAATCAGCAGATTCAGGACAACGTGGACTTCGGGGACTTCTTCTCGGGCGGCAATACCTCGGGTGATGATCCCACGGAGTTCATGGCCATGGTGCGATGGGATTTCGAGCCCGACTGGATGACCCAGCTCGCCTTCAGCAGCGTGCCCAATTACGGCGTAGGCGCTCCCGATTGGCGCATTACCTGGGGCATTACTTTCGAACCTGCCGTGGAAGAGGCGAGGGGCCCGGTGGATACCGACGGGGACGGGTATTTCGACCCCGACGATGAATGCCCGCTTGATCCCGAAGACTTCGACAATTTTCAGGATCTGGAAGGATGCCCCGATCCCGACAACGATCAGGACACGATTCTTGACGTGAATGACACCTGTCCGATGGATCCCGAGGACATGGACCAGTTCGAAGACCTCGATGGCTGTCCCGATCCCGACAATGATCAGGACACGATTCTCGACGTGGTCGACCGCTGCCCCATGGAGCCCGAAGACATGGACGGCTATCAGGATGAGAACGGCTGTCCCGATCCCGACAACGACGACGACGGAATTCTCGATATCGCCGATTCGTGCCCGATGCAGCCCGAGGATCTCGACGGCTTCGAGGACGAGGACGGCTGTCCCGAGCCCGGCCCCCTGGCGGCGGCCCCGAAGAAGCTGATTGCGCTGGACAAGATCCAGTTCGAGACCGGCAGCGCCACCCTTCGCAAGGAGAGCTACCCGATTCTCGACGACATCGTCTCGCAGCTGGTGGCCAACCCCTACATCACCAAGGTGCGCATCGAGGGGCATACCGACAGCCGCGGCGGCGACGCCTACAACCTCCAGCTCTCCGAGGACCGCGCCTTCGCGGTGCGCCAGTATCTGGTGAACTCAGGAATCGACAGCTCGCGCCTGCTCTCAAAGGGCTACGGCGAGACCCAGCCCATTGCCGACAACGACAGCGCCAGCGGGCGCGAGCAGAACCGCCGCGTGGAGTTCGTCATCCTGGCCATCGACGGAAAACCGGTGGAGGGAGTGGAGCAATAAACGGAGGCCGATAGGAAGTTCTGGTCACAGGCTGGATCGCGGGTATTGTGGCACCACAGTAGCTGGTATGCGGCTTCAAGCTGAGCGCCAGGCGTGCCTTTCTGTGACCGCCCCGTGACCGCGCGAGTGTACGCCGGGTGGTTTTCGAGTCGTCGCTCAAAAAATAGAGAAAGTGGGCCGCAGGATCGGTGTTCTAAGTGATTGATTTCATTGGATGCGGTTTTACTGAGAATGGCGCAAATCTGGTTCTGCAACGGCGAATAGTCTTCCCAAGCTGAGGGTCGCGGGTTCGAACCCCGTCTCCCGCTCCAGACTTCGCGCCTCGGGCGCTTCGCCTGGCAAGCCAGCTTTTCAAACCCCTGAAAATTTTGCTCCCTTGCATCGCGCCCCGATCCGCTAGACTGGTTGGTGAACCAGCGCGAACTTAAAGGGGATTGCTGCATGGCAAGCCGGGTTCTGACACCATCGGATGCAATGTTTTTGTACGGGGAGAGCCGCGAAACCATGATGCACGTGGCTTCGTTGCTCATCTTTTCGAGGCCCGAGGACGCGGCGCCCGATTATCTTCGGGAGGTGCTCGATGAGATCCGCGACTGCTGCGATGTGCAGCCGCCGTGGAATCTCAAACTCAAGACCCCCGACTTCCTGATGAACCCGCGCCACGTGTGGGAGGAGCAGGACGAGGTCGACCTCGACTACCACGTGCGCCGCTCGGCGCTCCCCTCACCGGGCGACGAGCGCGAGCTGGGCATTCTCGTCTCGCGCCTGCACGGCCATTCGATCGACTTCCACCGCCCGCCCTGGGAGGTGCACCTCATCGAGGGGCTCGAGAACGATCGCTTCGCGCTCTTCTTCAAGATTCATCACTCGCTCATGGACGGCTTTACCGGCTCCAAGACCCTGGCGCGTTCGCTCTCGACGACGCCCGAGGACGTGGAAAAGCCGGTCTTCTTCATGCTTCCCGAGCCCGAGCGCCCTGCCGGCGAGGCCAAGCAGCGCGGCGGGTGGCGCGAAGTCCTTCGCGCGCAATGGGAGACCGCCCGGCAGGTGGGCAGCGAGCTATTGGAGGTCGCGCAGGGCAAGGACCCCGACCTGGTGCTGCCCTACCAGGCACCCAAGTGCATTCTCAATGGCCGCATCGGCCGCAACCGCCGATTCGCCACGCAGCAGTACGGGCTCGATCGGCTGAAGGCTATTGCGAAGAAGAGCGAGACCACGCTCAACGATGTGGTGATGGCGCTCAGCGCGGCCAGCTTGCGACGCTTCCTGATGGAGCTGGGCGAGCTTCCGGGCGATCCGCTCATCGTGATGATGCCCGTCAACGTCCGGCCCAAGGACGACCCCGGCGGCGGCAATGCCGTGGGTGCGATTCTCGCTTCGCTTGCCACGGACATTGCCGATCCGGCAGAGCGCCTGCAGGCCATCCACGACTCGAGCTGTCACGCCAAGGCCCAGCTCCAGGGGATGAGCAAGGACGCGATCCTGCAATACACGACGCTGACGATGTTGCCCTTCGGGCTCCAGCAGGTCACGGGCCTGAGCGGGCGCACCCGCCCGGCCTTCAATGTGGTCATTTCCAATGTGCCGGGGCCCGATCACCCGCTCTATTTCCGCGGCGCAAAGCTGGAGGCCAACTACCCGGTGAGCATCCCCATCCACGGCCAGGCGCTCAACATCACCTGCGTGAGCTACAACGGCACTTTGAACTTCGGCTTCACCGGCTGCCGCGACACCCTGCCGAGCATGCAGCGCCTCGCGGTCTACACCGGCGAAGCGCTCGAGGAACTCGAAGCGGCGCTGGGGATGTAGTTACTTGCCGCCGTTGGCCTGCAGGTCCTCGATGCACTTGGGATCGAGATCGGGAATGCCGCTGCCGAGCAGGTTGGCCAGAATGTCGGTGGTTTCCACCTGGTAGTTCATCAGGCAGCCCTCCACGTTGCAGTGTGCGCCGTGGGGGATGTCGTGATGGGCAGGGTCGACCGGCTGCGTGCCGGTGTTCACCAGACCCAGCAGGTGGCCGAATTCGTGGAGCAGCACGGTGGTCTCGAGCACTTCCTGGCTGGGTTGGCCGATGCCGCCGGCATTGTCGTCGATGGTTTTCTTGAAGAGAACCGCCGCGTCGCCCTGGTAAGCTAGCCCCAGGACTTTGGAGTCCCCTTCATTGGCGGCGTAGTCGGCATCCACAAAGAGGATGTGGGCTACCACCGTATCTCCGGCAGTCATTTCCGTGCGGTATTCCTGCGCGAGTTGCGCGGCCTCAAATGCCGAGAGGGTCGCCTTGCCCGGCGAGGGGATCGGGTCGTCGACGCTCACGGTGATGCCGCCGCTCTTGTTGAGACGCGCATTGAGGAAGGCTTCGAGATTGTCGACGCTGGCCATCAGGGGCAGATTGCCCTCAACGGCCTGAATCTCGACGATGAGTTTGGTGAAGGTGGTATCGCTCAGATAGCTGCGGGCCAGAGATCCAGTTGCGAGCGAACCGCCCTCACTTGTGCAACTGAGGAGCTGCACGCAAAGGCACAACAGGAGCGGGGTAAGAACTTTGCGGACGCCTGAGAATACGTGATGCATGCGCCGATCGTGACCGGCGGAGCGGACCGCCTCAAGCAGGGATGTCCCAATGATCGGCGACGGCGCGCGCCCTTTTCGTGATGCGTCTTACTTCGCCACTGCCTGCGCCGGCTTCGCCGGTTTCTTGGCAGACTTCTTTACCTTCTTTTTCGCTGGCTTCTTCGCGTCGTCCGATGCGGGCCCGATCCTCTCGGGCTTCTCGCTTGCACGCCGCTTGACGGGAATGGGGTTGCCGGCCTTGCGGG
>JAGRBM010000370.1 GCA_020434085.1 Chrysiogenia bacterium
CACAACGCCTCCCACCTGCGCGACGGGGAGCTCGGCCCCGCCGCCATTGCCATCGGCAATTTCGACGGCGTGCATCTGGCACACCGCGTAATCTGCCGCCAGCTCGTGGAAAAGGCCGAGGAACTGGGCGTGCTGCCAATGGTCTACACCTTTCAGCCGCACCCCCGCAAAGTGCTGCAGGGACCCCAGGCGGTGTGCGTGCTGACGACCTTCGAGAAGAAATGCACCCTGCTGGCCGAGCTGGGTGTGAAGGTCGTGGTCTGGAGCGAATTCACCCGCGAGTTTTCCGAGCAATCGCCCAGCGAGTTCATCTCCCGCATCCTTGTCGACAAGCTTCGCGCGCGGCACCTGTTCGTTGGCCACGACGCCCACTTCGCTCGCGATCGCAGCGGGGACTTCAATACGCTTGCGGAAACCGGCGAGCGCCAGGGCTTTGGTGTCAGCCGCACCGAAGCGGTGATGCACGACGGACTGATCGTCAGCTCCAGCCAGGTGCGCAAGTTCATCGAAAGCGGCGAGATCCGCCGCGCCAATGAGTTTCTTGGCTGGCAGTTCTCCATCCCCGGCACCGTGGTGCGCGGCGACCAGCGCGGCCGCACGATCGGCTTTCCCACTGCGAACCTGCAGACCGAGGTGGAGGTCTTCCCCGCCCGCGGGGTGTATGCCACCTGCGTGAAATTCCAGGGCCGCACCCTCTGCGGGATCACGAACGTGGGCAAAAATCCGACCTTCAATCCCGAGATCGATACCGTGCCGCTGCGGATCGAGACGAATCTTTTCGATTTTTCCGGCGATCTCTACGGCGAACACATCGAGGTCGTCTTCCTCGACCGCATTCGGCCGGAGATGCGCTTTGAATCGGCCGATCAACTCAAGACCCAGATCGAGCAGGACATTCACGCCGCTCGAAAGATCCATGAAATGGAGGCTCGTGCATGACTCAGCCCCCCCTCACTGCCCAGACGGCGCTCTACGCCGTGCTTGGCGATCCAGTAGAACACTCCCTCTCGCCCGTTTTCCAGAACGCCGCGCTTGAAGCCGGCGGCGTGGATGCGCGCTACGTGGCGCTCCGGATGAGCGCCGAGGAGCTGCCCGATTTCCTCAAGGGAATCCGGCATTCGAACATCAAGGGTTTCAACGCGACCATTCCCCACAAGGAAGCGCTCGTGAAGCTCTGCGACAAGCTCTCGAAGGAAGCCCAGCTCATCGGCGCGGTCAACACCGTTTCGATCAAGGCGGGCAAGCTCCACGGTGACAACACCGACGGCGTGGGATTCCTCGAAAGCCTCTTCGAAGAAGCCAAGTTCGACCCCAAGGGCAAGAAGGTCTGCCTGCTCGGCGCGGGCGGCTCGGCCCGGGCGATCGGTTATTCGCTCGCCAAGGCCGGCGCCTCGCAGATTGTCATCGCCAACCGCACCGCCCCGAAGGCCCGCGCCCTGGCCGACGAACTGGGGGCAAAGGTGAAGAAGACCAAGTTCAGCGCCAGCTCCCACCGGAGCAGCGAGCTCTCGCGCGCCGTGGAGGGGGCCGACCTGCTGGTCAACGCCACCTCGGTCGGACTCGGCGGTCGGGGAATTATTTCCCTGCCCTGGGGGGTACTTCCCAAGCCGGCGCTCATTGCCGACATCGTCTACGAGCCGCGTCTCACGCCGCTGCTCACCGAGGCCAAGCGCCGCAAATACAAGATCCTCGGCGGTCTGGGGATGCTGGTCCATCAGGGCGCGCTGTCCTATGAAATCTGGACGGGGACCAAGCCCGACGTGGCGAAGATGCGCAAGGCAGCCGACAAGGCGCTGCGCGATCGTGAGGGCTGAACCGGGCACCTGCCGCTTGAGCAACCCGCTGGGCGATTCTTGAGGGACACAACAGGGTAAGAGGCAATCAGTACCCGCATGAGTGCATCCAAGCCGAGCGCCTTCGAACGCTACATCCTGCTGCTGCAACGCCGGGCCGGGCTTGTCCTTCTGGTGCTGAGCGTGCTGGCAGGCGTCGGCGTCTGGGCGGCATCGCACTTGGCGCTCCGCGCCGATTTTCGTGAGCTCCTTCCCCCCAACATGCGCAGCGTGCGCGACCTGCGCGTGGTGGACGAGCGCCTTGGCGGCGCGGGCAATTTCATCATCGTTGCCCAGAGCCCGGATTTCGAGGCCAACAAGGCCTATGCAACCGAACTCGCCTCCCGCATCCGCAACCAGGTCGATCGCAAGTACATCCGCGAGGTTGAGTACGAGAATCGCGCCCAGCGTGAGTTTTTTGAGAAGAACAAATACCTCTATGCCGAGGTCGAGGACCTGCAGGTCATTCATGAGCGCTTGCAGACCAAGCTCGAATTCGACCTGACCTGTAAGAATCCGCTCTTCTTCGACTTCACCGGCCAGTGCGACAAGGACCCGGGCTTCGACATCTCCGATCTGCAGGAAAAGTACAAGAGCGAAGAAGCCCGCTACGATCAGCACATCGACAGTTACTACACCAACGCCGATGGCACGCTGCTGGCCATTCTGGTGCAGCCCACCAGCCCCAGCGCGGCGGTGGAACAGGTGAGAGAGTTCCTGCGCGTGGTGCTGCCGGTGGTGAACTCGGTTAGTCCCACCGAGTACCACCCGGATATGAAGATCCACTTCACCGGCTCCTACGCCCAGGCCGATGAAGAATTGCGCACAATGATCCACGACATCCGCTCAACGGCGCTGGCCTGCGGCGTGCTCGTGGCGCTGGTGCTGTTCCTGTATTACCGGAGCCTGCGACAGATCTTCTTCATCAGCGCCACGGTGCTCTTCGGCCTTTCGTGGACCTACGGCCTGGCGCTGCCGACGCTCGGCATGCTGACCACGCAGACCGCCGTTCTCGGCAGCATCATTCTGGGCAACGGCATCAACAACGCGATCATCTTTCTTGCGCGCTATCTCGAAGAGCGACGCAGCGGCTCGCTCTCGGTGGAGGAATCGGTCTGCCGCGCGGCCAGCACGACGGTTGGCGCCACCTTCACGGCCGCCTTCACGACGGCGGCGGCCTTTGCGGTGCTGACCATCTCCGACATGCGCGCCTACAAACAGTTCGGTTTCCTGGGCGCCGCCGGCATGGTCGCCTGCTGGATCGCCGCCTACACCGCGCTTCCGGCGCTGGTCGCCCTTGGCGAGCGCATTCGCCCCTCCCGCCCCAAGGAATTCGACACCGCCCACGAGCGGGTGACCGGCGCCCTTGGACGGCTCATCCATGGCTCGCCGCGCGGTGTGGCGCTTGCCGGCGCCGCGCTGACGATCGCCGGGCTGGTGGGAAGCTATTTCTTCTGGAGCGATCCCTGGGAGAAAGACTACAGCAACATCCGCAGCGAGCGCTCGGTATCCGAGGGCTCTGGCTACTGGAACCGGCGTCTGATGGACGAGGTATTCAAGCTCTCGCTCACGCCGCTGGCGATTCTGACCGAAAGCCGCGAGCAGGCCCACGAGGTCTACGACACCCTGATGGCCGAGCGGGAGAAGAACCCGCAGACGATGATGGACTCGGTGCGCTCCTTCGATTCCTTCGTGCCCGAACACCAGAGCGAAAAACTCGAATGGATTGCCAGGATCAAGAAGCTCCTCGACGGCCAGGCGATCAAGTTCGTCAAGAAGAGCCAGCGCAAGGAACTCGATCTCATTCGAGACAGCATCGACCTCACCCCCATTACCGAGGCCGATGTTCCCAGGGAAATCCGCGAGCATTTCACCGAACTCGACGGCTCACTGGGCAAGATCGTCTACGTCTTTCCCGATAACTCGCGCCAGCTCTGGATCATGGAGAACGTCGTCACCTTCTCCAACGAAGTCTATGACGCCATCAAGGGGATTCCGGGCATTGCCGCCTCCAGCGACGCCATGATCATTGCGGACCTGCTCCAGCTCGTTCAGGCCGATGCGCCCATTGTGCTTGGCGCGGCCTTCCTGGCGGTTGTATTGCTGCTGCTCTTCAATTTCCGCAGTGTGAGCATCACCGCCAAAGTCCTGCTGCCGCTGGCGGTTGCCTATGCCTGGCTGGGCGCGCTCATCTACGCCGCGCAGATCCACCTGACCTTCATCAACTTCATTGTCCTCCCCATGGCGATCGGTATCGGCATGGATTACGCGGCCAATGTTTTCCACCGCTACGAACTCGAGGGCGAAGGCAGCATCGAGTCGGTCATCAAGACGACCGGCGGCGCGGTGATCCTCTGCTCGATTACGACGATCATCGGTTATGCCTCCCTGCTCGCCGGCGAGAGTCAGGCGCTGAGCTCCCTGGGCAAGCTGGGCCTGCTCTCGGAGGTCTGCACCGTGAGCGCCGCGGTGGTCGTCGCGCCCGCCGTGCTTGTGTTGCTGGAGCGCCGCCGACGGGCGTCCTGAGGCCGTTTGCTGCGCCCCACCCCGCTTTGCTATAGCTTCCCGACACAATTGGGATTTAGAGGGACTCATTCATGCGTAAAGTATCCACTGGATTTGTGATTTCACTGCTGGCCCTGGCCGCGCTTCTCTGGACGCCCGATACCGGCGCCGCCATGAGCGCCAAGGGCCCCAAGAAGCGCGTGGGCGTTGTCGCCTTTGCCAACAAGACCGGCCACCGCGGCGTCGGACAGGCCGCTGTCGATGTCCTGACCACCGAGCTGACCAAGACCGGCCAGTTCATCGTCGTCGAGCGCGCCGAAATTGAGCAGGTGCTCAAGGAACAGGGCTTTGGCCAGAGCGGCGCGGTCAATCCCGCAACCGCCGCCCAGGCCGGCAAGATTCTGGGCCTGCAGGGCATCATCATCGGCACCGTGAGTGAGTTCGGCCGCAGCAAGGTGAAGACCCATTTCCCGCTCAATACAGTCACGGTCGGTGACTATGCCACGCAGGTCGTCGTCGATGTGCGCGTCATCGATGCCGAAACCGCGCAGATTCTGCTGGCCGAGTCCGGCAAGGGCGCGGTGAAGATCACCGAGGCCCAGGTGCTCGGCTTCGGTCAGTCCACCCCCTATGACACGACGGTCGATGGCGAGGCCTTCCGCGCCGCAATTCAGCAGGTGATGCAGAACCTCATCAACCAGCTCGATGAGGGCGAGTGGCAGGGCCGCGTCATCAAGATGAGCGGCGATACCGCCCTCATCAACGCCGGCGAGAACGCCGGACTCTCCATCGGAGATGAACTCGGTGCCTACGAGCTCGGCGAAGAGCTCATTGACCCCGATACCGGCCTCTCACTGGGCATGGAAGAAGGCGGGCTCAAGGGCTTTTGCAAGATCCTCTCGTTCACCAACCAGGGCAAGGTTTCCAAGTGCAAGGTGATGAGCGGCGGGCTTGAGCGACTCGACATTGTGAAGGTCAAGAAGTAGCCCCCCCGAATATTCAGCACATAAAAAGGCCGGCCCCGCGAGGGACCGGCCTTTTTGTTTCCCCACGCGTATTCCTACGCGCGCTATTTACTCAGGTGCCGCTGGGCTCATCCGTGTCGGGTTCGGCCTTTGCGACGGCATCGATGCGGCGAAGGCGCTCGCGCATCACGTCGCGGAAGGCGAAGAACTCCCCGCGCAGGCTGGCCGGAACCGGATCGCCGCGCGGCAGGTCGGCGTTGAGCGGGTCGACGTAATTGCCGTTCTTGCGCAGCTCGAAATGCAGGTGCGGGCCGGTCGCCAGGCCCGTGCTGCCCACGTAGCCGATGATGTCCTTCTGTCCCACGCGCCGTCCCTTGCGAAGGCCGCGCGCAAAGCGCGAGAGATGGGCATAGGCGGTGGAATAGCCGTTGGGATGGCGCACGATGACCATGTTGCCATAGCCGCCGTTGCGCCCGGCAAAGTTCACGACGCCGCCGGCAACGCTCCATACCGGCGTTCCCGTAGAGGCGGCGTAATCCACGCCGTGGTGGGCGCGAAACATGCCGAGGACCGGGTGAAAACGCTTCTTCTGGAAGCGCGAACTGATGCGGGCGAAGTTGAGCGGCGTGCGCAGGAACGCGCGACGGGTCGAGCGACCCTCATCGTCGAAGCAGCGCAGGCGCGATTCGACGTCGATGCAGTAGGCCTCGTGGGTATGCCCCTGATTGACGAACTGGGCGGCCAGCAGGCGGCCGTAGTCCCAGAACTTTCCCTCGCGGTAGCGTTTTTCGACGATGAGCCGGAAGGCGTCGCCGCTGCGGGTCTCGCGGGCAAAGTCGATCTGCCAGGCAAAAAGCGATGCCAGCGCCAGTCCCAGCTCCGAGCGCTCTCCAAGGGCCTGCACCGAACCGATCAGGGAATCCTGAATGATTCCGGCAAGCCCGTATTCGCGCACCTCGAGCTCGACGTCCTCGCGTTTGGCGCTCCACGTGCCATCGCTGAGCGAGCCGACGTAGCGTTGGAGCGGCACGGGCTCATAGGCAAAACCGACGGGCTTCTTGTTGCCATCAAAGGTGAGGTCGAGCTTCGCCCCCTGGGGGACGTTGTTGATGTTCGTTTCTTTCTTGAGTGAGCCAAGAATCTGGATCACATCGGGCGGGAAGATGCCGGCCTTGTCCATCAGGCCTGTGAGGGTATCGCCAGCGCCCACGCGCATGTGGACTTCATTGCGTTCCATTTCCGGGGGAAGGAACGGACCGTAGAGCGGGCCTTCAATAATCTCACGCTGCTCGAAAGTGCCCTGGTCGGCGGCGCTGAGCTGCGGAAGGCTCTCATCGGAGGCCGCGGCTTCCTGATCTGCTTCGCTTGCTTCTTCGGTGAGGCTGGCCAGTTCCGGCCCGCTCTCGCGCAGCTCGCTGGGGCCGCGCCAGTAGGCCCAGACCGCCACCACGAAGAGCACCAGGCCGACCGCCAGCGCGGCAAGCAATGGATGGTGCGGGCCGAACGATCGCTC
>JAGRBM010000371.1 GCA_020434085.1 Chrysiogenia bacterium
GGCATCGAGGGCTTTGCCGAGGCCGAGGACCGGGTCGACACCTTCATTCAGGTGAGCCCCACCGAGGATGATCTGCTCGGCGCCAACGGGCGCAAGATGCTCGCCGGGGTGCGCGCCCTCGAATGGAGCGGCGGGCCCGTGCCGCGCAACGCGCCCGGCTGCACCGGCCGCGCGATCTGCGTGCTGGGCTGCCCGGAAAAGGCCAAGCGCGCGACGCATCTGTCCTACCTGCCGGTCGCCCGCGACCACGGCGCGCAGGTGCTGCTCAAAACCCCGGCGCAGAAGATCCGGCTTTCGGGAAAGCGCGCCATCGGCGTCGAGGCGAAAAATGAGCGCGGCGAGTCGGTCATCATCGACGCCGGTCGCGTCGTCGTCGCCGGCGGCGCCGTGTTCACGCCGGTGCTCCTGCAGAAAAGCGGCGTTACGACGCCGGGCATCGGCGAGAACCTGATGAGTCACCCCGGCTGCGCGCTGGCCGTGCACTACGACGAGCCCATCGACATGGGCCAGCAGGCCGTTCCCCAGAGCGTCTACAGCGACGAGTTTCTGGAATCCGACCGGATGATGTTCCTGCTGGGCAGCATCCCGCCGCACCTGACGCTGCCCGCGCTGGCGGCGACCGGCATCCTGCGCAACGCCATCGAGCACAAGAACACCGGATTCTGGGGATGCCTGGTGCGCGACGCGCTGGGCAGGGGTGAGGTACGTGCGACGAAGAAGGGCCGGGCGCTGCGCTATCAGGCAGGCGCCGAGGAGCGCGACATCATCCGCCGATCCTTTTTGAAGCTCGCCGCGCTGGCCTTCGCCTCGGGCGCAAAGGCGGTGACGCCGCTCATGCTCGGATCGGTGCGCGCCACCAGCGTGAAGGAACTCGACCGCAAGCTCCCCAGAGAGCTTTCGGCGCGCCGCCTCGTCGGCGGCAGCATCCACCCCATGGGCACCTGCGGCATCGGCCGGGTGTGCAACGCCGACGGCAGCGTGCGCGGCTACGAAAACCTCTACGTGGGAGACGCCTCGCTCTTCCCCACTTCCATCGGCGTCAACCCGCAATACAGCATCATGAGTCTGGCGACGCTCGTCGCGGGGGGATTGCTGGAGGCCTGATTCGCTTCACGACACTGTCATTCTGAGCGCAGCGAAGAATCGGTTTGAAGCGGCAGTGGCATGCGACGACGCGATTCTTCGCTGCGCTCAGAATGACAGAAATTGAGAGAAGCGACTAGCGGGGCGCAAGCGCTCCCTACATCACGCGGCGGAAGATCCCGATGACGTCGCTGTGGGTTGCCTTGAGGAGCTTCTTCCACGCGGCGCTCTCCTGCAGGCGAAGGGCCGCGCCCTGATCGGGAATTTCCCAGAGGGTCATGGCGTCGAAGAAGAGCGGGTATTCAAGATTCCGGGTGCCGGACTTTCCAAAGAGCGACTTCTTTTCACCGATGAGCTTGGCGATGGACTCGCCCGAAAAATGCAGGCGGCAGCCCAGTTCATCGGCGGCCTGTTCGAGGGCCGGGAGCTGACGCCCCAGCGCGCCCATCTCGATGCGGAACTGGTGGATGAGGTAGGTGCCGCGCCCGGACTTTCCGAATGGATTGCGCGGCGGCATCGCGCCGCCGTCGGTGCGGCGGGTAAAGCCGAAGACGAAGTTTTTGAGGCCCAGGTTGCGGAAGGTGCTCACCGTGAGAAACCACGGATCGCCCAGCATCTTGAGAAACCCGCGCGCGCCCGGGTAGTGAACAATGGCCAGCACTTCCCGCGAGAGGGCGCGGTCTCCCGACAGGTGGGTGATGCGCTCACCCTTGAAGAGCAGGCGCCCGCCCACGCGCAGCACCGAGGGACTGACCAGCACGTTGTAGAGCCCGTATGCGCGCTTTACCCGGTAGTCGAACCAGTTGATCGCCCACAGCGGCGCGTCGATGTCGGCGCCCTCGCGGGTGGCGGCGATCCCGATCTTGCGGCCCGGTGAGATGCGGCGCAGGCGGCTGGGCAGTTTCTTCATGGGGCGCTCCCTCCGTCGTTGCAGCCTTACTGCATAACCTGCAGGGTCGCCCGATTCAACGCACGGACCGACCGCGCGCTTGTCTGAAAGCCCCAGCGGGACCACAATCGACAGACGCCGGGGATCATTGAGCAGCACATCGAGGGAGCGAGCAGCGCGCGATGGAGGAGCAATCGCAGGAGCGGGGGCGCTTTGCCCGGCTGATGGACTTGGCCGGCCGTTCGCTCGACCGGCGTCCCATCGACCGGGCGTTGCTGCTCTGCGGAATCCTCACCGGCGCCCTGCTCGTCGTCCTTGCCGCCATGCTGCGCCTGCCCTATTCGCGCGTCGCCCATCTTCTCAATACCGCAGCCATCGAACCGGCCCAGTGCGCTGCCGCCCTGGGGGCGCTGGTCATGGGGGTGCTCTATCTGATCGGCCGGCGGCTCCGGCGGCGCCATGCCAAGGTATTCTGGTTCGAAGTCACGCTGGTCGAGCTCTACAACATCATCGTCATCACCGCCTTCTACTTCACGGGTTTCTACGCCACCAACGGCACGGTCGCCTTCGCGCTGGGACTGATCGTCGCGCTCCCCCTGCTCGATCTGCGCGCACTGACCTACGGGGTGTGGACCTATCTCATCCTGCTGCCGGGGGTGTATCTGCTGGAGAACTTCAATGTCATCCCCCAGGCGCCGCTCTACAACGAGTTTCCAAAGTTCAGCAATCCCGAATTGCAGCTCGTCGTGGAGACCGGGCGCATCGGCGGCACGTGGATCCTGTTGCTGCTCATCTGGATTGTCATGTCGCAGGTCTTCTCGCGCTGGCAGCAGCGCGAGGCCGAATTTCGTGAGCTCTCACAGACCGACTCGCTCACGGGCGTGATGAACCGCCGCCATTTCTTCGAGTCCTACGAAAAGGAATGCGTGCGCGCCCGGCGGCTCGATCGCCCGCTCAGCATGCTCATGTGCGACATCGACCACTTCAAGGACGTCAATGACACCTGGGGGCACGCCACCGGTGACGACGTGCTCTTCATGGTAGCCCGCACCATGGAAGAGGGCCTGCGCGGCGGCGTCGATCTGCTCGCGCGCTTCGGCGGCGAGGAATTCATCGTCCTGCTTCCCGAGACCGATGGCGAGGGCGCGCGCGTTGTGGCCGAGCGCATTCGAGAGCGCGTGGGATCCCTGGTCTTCCGCGCGCAGGGGACGGATTTCTCCATCTCCATCAGCCTGGGCGTCGCCACCGTGCGGGGCGAGTTCGACGCCGACACGGTTCTCGAACTCGCCGACCAGCATCTCTACCGCGCCAAGAAAAACGGCCGCAACCGGGTCGAGGGGTAGGGGGTGGCATGGCGGGGTTCGCGCCTGATATACTTCATTCCAAACGGAGAGGCGCGCATGGAATTGCCGGCTGAAATTTCGACCAAACGGGAAGCCATTCTGGAAATGGCAGCGCGTCATGGTGCGCGCAATGTGCGGATTTTCGGTTCGGCTCTCCACGGCGATTTTGGTGACGAAAGCGACGTCGACCTTCTTGTCGAAATGGAAAGCGATCGCACCTTCTTTGACCGGGCCGCGCTCAAGGAAGATCTCGAGTCCCTGCTGGGTCGCCCGGTGGACGTTCTAACCGAGGACTCGATCTACTGGCTGCTCAAACGAAAGATCATCCGTGAGGCGCGGGCACTTTGAAAGATCCGCGGGTCAATCTTGCGCAGGTGTTGGAAGCGGCTCGCAAAATCAGGGATTATACGCGCAAGGGCCGTGCTCATTTTCTCGGAGACCCACTGACGCAGGATGCCGTGATCCGAAATTTTCAGGTGATCGGCGAAGCGAGCAAGCGAATACCCGCCGATTATCGAAATGAACACCCCGATCTGCCGTGGTCCGGCATGGCAGGCTTTCGCAATGTGCTGGTGCACGATTACGACTCTCTTGATCTTGCAGAAATCTGGCGGGTGATCGAGAAGGATGTGCCCGTGTTGATCGAGAAAGTCGAAGCACTCCTTCCGCCACTTGAAGAGCTCGAAAGAGAACTGGCTGAATCGGTCGAAGATCCCAATGCCTAGCCCGTTGAGTTGCCCGTTATCCGAAGCCGCAAAGGCCACGGTTGCTTGGGGGTTCAGCTCTACGTCGGCTGCGGTTTGAAGAGGTCGCTGTCCCGGCCCCTGCCGATTGTGAACAGAGTGAAACAGCAGATGCCCGACAAGTCCAGCGCGCGCAGACCGGCCGGCTCAAGCCCGTGGTGGTCGGGCGCCGTCATTTATCAGATCTACCCGCGCAGTTTTCAGGACGGCAACGGCGACGGGATCGGCGACCTGCCCGGCATTACCCGGCGGCTCGACTACCTCCAGGGCCTGGGAGTCAACGCGCTCTGGCTCTCGCCGATCTTCGAGTCCCCCATGCACGACTTCGGCTACGACATCAGCGACTACCGCGCGATCGATTCGGTGTTCGGGACGCTCGAAGACTTCAGGACGCTGCTTCGCGAAGCCCGCCGCCGCGGGATTCGCATCATTCTCGACGGGGTGTTCAATCACACCTCGCATCTGCATCCCTGGTTTGTGGAGTCACGATCCTCGAAGACGAACCCGAAGCGCGACTGGTACATCTGGCGCCGCAAGCGAAACAACTGGCTCTCGATCTTTGGCGGCGGCGCCTGGGAAAAGGATGCGACGACCGGCGAGTATTACCTGCATTCCTTTCTCAAAGAGCAGCCCGATCTCAACTGGCGCAATCCCGAGGTCAAGGCCGCGGTATTTTCGGAGCTGAAATACTGGCTCGACATGGGCGTGGCCGGGTTTCGCTTCGACGTCATCAATTTTTTCTTCAAGGACGCGCAGTTCCGCGACAACCCCTTCGGGCTCGGGCCGACGCCGCGCCCCTATGATTGGCAGCGTCACATTTTTGATCGCAACCGGCCCGAACTGCACGAGCTGCTCGGGGAGCTCCGGGAACTGCTGGACCGCTACGATGCGATGATGGTGGGCGAGGTCTTTTCCGAAACCCCCGATGCGCGGCTGGCGGCAAGCTGTCTGGGCCGCGGGGACGAGCTTCATCTCTCCTTCGATTTCTCGCTCATGTACACCAAATGGAGCGCGGGTGCGTTTCGCGCGCGGTTGCGGGAGTACCACGAGAGCATTCACGAGAAAGCCTGGCCCTGCACGGTGCTCTCAAACCACGACCAGCCCCGCAGCCTGACCCGGTTCGGGGGCAGGGATGCGCACGAGAGGGCCAAAGTGTTGGCAGCGCTCCTGATGACGATGCGTGGGACGCCGTTCCTCTACTACGGTGAGGAAATCGGGATGCGCGACCTGAAGATTCGCCGGAGCGAAATCGTCGATCCGGTGGGAAAGAAATACTGGCCCTTCCACAAGGGGCGCGACCCGGCGCGCACGCCCATGCAGTGGTCGGGCTCCGAGCATGCCGGTTTTTCTTCGGCGAGGCCCTGGCTACCCGTGCACCCGGAGTTCGGGATGTGCAATGTGGAACGGCAGCGCGACGATCCGGACTCGCTGCTGAGCTTCCACAAACGCCTGATCGCCTGCCGCAAGGACCACCGGGCCCTGCGCGAGGGCGGTCTCAAAATTGAAAACGGAAATCGCGGCGCGGAAGATGTCCTGATCTATCACCGGGACGAGCTGAGCGTGGTGCTCAACTTCTCGAATCGCAGCAAAGCCATCGAAATCCCGCGTCCCGGCAAGGTGGTGTTCTCAACGCACCGGGACGCGGGCGCTGCGCTTGGCGACGGGGCCTGGGCCTACCCGTATGAGGCGACGATTTATGCGTGCTGAGTGAGAGGGCGCGTAACGAGACGAGCCGCAAACAAAAAGCCCGCCCCTTTGGGGGCGGGCTTTTCTTTTTGCCAATGAAACGGGCGGTGCCTGTTACGCGGCGCCGATGAGGGCGTCGGCCAGGGCGCGGCGGTGGTGGATGGCATCGCCGAAGAGGAACTGGTTGTGGCGGTTGCGCTTGAAGTAGAGGTGCACGTCGCACTCCCAGGTGAAGCCGATGCCGCCGTGGTACTGGACGGCGCGGTCGCCGGCGAAGGTGCCGGCGTCGCTGGCCTTGGCCTTGGCCATGCGGGCGAAGGTCTCGGCGTTCTCGGGCTCGGTATCGATGGCGCACGCGGCGTTGTAGACCAGGCTGCGGGCCTTGTCGATGTCGAGCATGACGTTGACGATGCCGTGCTTGACCGCCTGGAAGAAACCGATGGGGCGACCGAACTGCTCGCGCACCTTGGCGTATTCGTTGGCGGTCTGCAGGAGCCACTCGCCAGAGCCGACGAGGTCGGCGCTGATCACGGTGAGGATGCCGGGGGTGGCGGCGGTGATCGCCTTGACGCCGTCGGTGCTCACGGTGGCGGCGGGCTCGGTGCCGTTGAAGCTCACGCGGGCCTGGTCGCGGGTGAGGTCCACGATGTGGTCGGGATCGATCTTGACCCCGGCGGCCTCGGCGCTCACGACGTGGAGGCTGACCTTGTTGCCGTCTTTTGCGGAGACCAGGAAGCTGCGCACCTTGCGCGCGTCCTGCACGAAGCTCGCGGTGCCCGAGAGCTTGCCGTCCTTGAAGGTGACGTCGGTATCGGCCGGGTCCCAGCTACCATCGGCGTTGGTGATCGCCAGCGACATGGACTCGCCCTCGGCGATCTTGCCGAGCCAGGCCTTGGCCTCATCGGTGCCGCACTCGCGCAGCACCAGGGTGGCATTGATCGTGGGAACGAGCGGCGAGGGCCAGGCCGCGCGGCCGATTTCCTCGCACAGGGCGGCGACCGCCACCATGCTCATGCCCACGCCGCCGGCCTCTTCGGGAACGGCCAGCGCGGTCCATCCCAGCTCGACGGCCTTGTCCCACTGGGACTCTTCCCACAGGCACTCGGGGTCACGTTCGGGATCGGGGTTGCCGGCCACCAGGCCGCGCAGTTTTTCCACGTTGCAGTGCTCGGCCAGAAATTTCTTGGCCATGTCGCGCATCTGCTTCTCATCATCACCGAATCCAAAGTCTTTGGGCTGTGCCATTGTCTTTTCCTTCCTTGTCATTCTGAGCCGGAGGCGAAGAATCGGTGCCGTGTCAGCGCGATCCTTCGGCTGCGCTCAGGATGACGCCCTTGCGGGCGTCACTTGCTCTTGGGCATTCCGAGCACGCGCTCGCCCAGGATGTTGCGCTGCACTTCGCTGGTACCAGCCGCGATGGTGCCGCCGTAGGTGTTCATGTAGGAGAGCGGCCAGCCGCCGCCCGCCGGGGCGTTGGGGTCATTCAAATAGAGTGAACTCTTCTGGCCCGCGATCTCCATGCCCAGCTCGCCCACGCGCTGCATGAACTCGGTGCCCACCAGCTTGCCCTGCAGCGGGATGCGCATGGGGTGGTCGGTCAGGCCCTGCACGCGCGCGCGGCGCATGTTCTGGCGAAGGCCCTCTTCCTCGATGATGCTCTTGACGATCTCGTCGCGCAGCACCGGGTCCTGGGCCGCGGGCTTGCCGTGGCGTTTGCACTCCTTGGCCAGCGGGATGAGGTCGTAGGCGCTGCGACCGATGGTGTCGCCGCCGCCCGAGCCCGCGCTCGGGGTAACCAGCGGCGCGGCGCCGCGCTCGTGAAGGAGCGTGGTCATGGCCACCGTCCAGCCCTTGCCCACTTCGTCGAGGCGCAGGCTGTCGGGGATCTCGGCGTCTTCGAAGAGGACTTCGTTGAAGCCGGTCTCACCGGTGATCTTGATGAGCGGGCGCACGGTCACGCCGGGGTGACCCTTGATGGGCACGATGAAGTAGGACAGGCCCTTGTACTTGTCGCTCTTGTCGGTGCGCACGAGGATGATCATGTAGTGGGCAAAATGGGCCAGCGAGGTCCAGACCTTGTGGCCGTTGAGGATCCACTTGTCGCCCTTCTTCTCGGCGAAGGCCTGCACGTTGGCCAGGTCGGAGCCCGCGCCGGGCTCGGAAAAGCCCTGACACCAGAGTTCCTCACCGCTCAGCAGCTTGGGCAGGTAGCGCTTCTTCACCTCTTCGGTGCCGTGGTGCAGGATCGTGGGCGCCGCCATTCCCAGACCGATGATCTGGATGAGCAGCGGCACCTCGGCCCGGGCCATTTCCTGGTTGGCGATGCGCTGGAAATTCTTGTGCCCGCCGCCGCCGTATTCCTTGGGATAGTCGCAGCCGATGAGCCCGGCGTCGTAGCACTTCTTCTGCCAGTCCTGCAGGTAGATGCGCTGCTCGTCGGTCATCACCTCGAGCCCCGACTGCGGCAGCCGGAAGCTCGGCTTGGCCGGCTTGTTCTCGGCCAGCCATTTCGCGCAGTACTCGCGAAACTCGGCCTGTTCGGGTGTGTCTTTCTTTGATTCGGACATAGTGGAAGCTCCCTCCGCTCCTCTTGAAAAGTAGTGCCGGTCCCGCCCCGCGGGGATCCAGCCCGTCGCAAGTGCCGCCCCGGTGGCGCGTCGCTCAAACCCGCGTCCCGCGCTGACCTGAGCATCGCCCACCTTGAGTCGGCCCGGTGAGGGTAAGGGGGATTGACTGGTCAGTCAATGATACGGGGTTCAGCCTTTGTCGCAGCCCAAACCGGCCAGAACCGGCCGCCGGCGGCGTTTCTGCCGTCGCTCCTCCTACTTGGATTTGGGCATTCCGAGCACGCGCTCGCCCAGGATGTTGCGCTGCACTTCGCTCGTGCCACCGGCGATGGTGGAACCGTAGGTATTCATGTAGGCCAGCGGCCAGCGCCCGTCGGCCGGCGCATTCTCGTCGCCGATGTAGAGCGTGCTGCGCTGGCCCTGGATCTCCAGCCCGATCTCGCCCACGCGCTGGGGGTGCTCGGTGGTGAGCAGTTTGAGCTGCATGTTCAGGCGCATCGGGTGGTCGTTGAGCGCCGGCACGCGCATGCGGCGCGCGTTCTGGCGGATGGCCGTCTCGTTGATGATGGACTCGACGATCTTGTCGCGCAGGATGGGGTCCTCGCTCGCGGGCCTGCCGCCTCGCTTGCACTCTTTGGCCAGGCCGACGAGCTCCCAGGCGCTGCGCCCCACGGTCTCGCTGCCCATGCCCGCGCCGCCGGCGCCGGGGGGAACCAGCCCGCCCGCCCCGCGCTCGTGCAGCAGCGTCGTCATGGCCACGTCCCAGCCCTTGCCCACCTCATCGAGGCGCATCGAATCGGGGATCTCCGCGTCCTCGAAGAGCACCTCGTTGAAGCCGGTCTCGCCCGTCATCTTGATGAGCGGCCGCACGCTCACGCCCGGGTGCCCCTCGATGGGAATGAGGAAGTAGGTGAGCCCCTTGTACTTGTCGGACTTGTCGTGACGGGCCAGCAGGATCATGAACTGGGCGACGTGCCCCAGCGTGGTCCAGACCTTGTGGCCATTGATGATCCATTTGTCGCCCTTCTTCTCGGCGACGCTCTGCACATTGGCCAGATCCGAGCCCGCGCCCGGTTCGGAGAAACCCTGGCACCAGATCTCCTCGCCCGAGAGGACTTTGGGGATGTAGCGCTTCTTCTGCTCCTCGGTGCCGTGGGTCAGGATCGTCGGGGCCACCATGCCAAGCCCGATCGCCTGGATGAGAAACGGCGTCTTCGCGCGCTTCATCTCCTCGTTGGCGATGCGCTGCAGGTCTTTCTTGCCCCCGCCGCCGTACTCGGCCGGGTAGTCGCAACCCACCAGCCCCGCGTCGTAGCACTGCTTCTGCCAGTTCTGCAGGTAGACGCGCTGGGCATCGTCCATGACCTCGAGCGCCGACTGCGGCATGCGGAAATCGGGCTTGGGCGGCCGGTTCTCTTCGAGCCACTTGGCGCAGTAGGCGCGAAACTCCGCCTGCTCGGGCGAATCCTTGCGGGATTTGACGGACATGCTCGCTCCCTCCGGGCCACGGGGGCCGCCGCAAGGGCGCCCCCGATTGGGAGCTATATAGTGTACTAGTTTGGCGGGGTGGTCAATGGGTTTTGGGGTGGGCAGTAGGACCCTGTTTTAGCACTTGAGCATATGGTCCGTGATCTTATTGAAGAGAAGGCAAACTACGAGAAGGTGTGTCTGCGTGGGCACGCAAGCAATTAGGGTACTGAATTGGAGCGCTACTCGAAGGGAAATTGTGGGAGGGAGCTGGTTGCTCGATGAGACAGCGCATCGATTACTGCAATCGCTTCACGATGCCTTTCTTGCTGATGCTGGCAATAAATGGCCCTTCGTGTCGTCCCAGAAATCGATGAATGGCGGGTAGGGCTAGCGCCAGGATTTCAGCCAT
This sequence comes from Chrysiogenia bacterium, assembly GCA_020434085.1. Taxonomy (NCBI): domain Bacteria; kingdom Pseudomonadati; phylum Chrysiogenota; class Chrysiogenia; species Chrysiogenia bacterium. Next base: position 10,191 of record JAGRBM010000371.1, read on the forward strand.
TTGTGGTCCGCTAAGGTTTCCAGATGTGAATACAAACTCTCGCACTTCGAAATCTATAACCGCTTTGCGCTCATTGTACCTGCGACGGATGTTTTGGTCGCAGGTAATCGCAACCCAGCGATTTCGCCCGACAAGTTCAAGCCATTGTTCATCCGGGATTTTTTCGTGATTGCTGGGAAATGCGTCGAAAATTGTTGTGACAGATTCGCCCAGGTTACGAAGCGCCTCAGGGATAATGTAGCGCCCAACGTCCCTGTCAGTAAAGAAAACGACGCGTTCAGGCGGCGTTTCGCGCGCGCGCTTCGTAGCGGAGCGCTTCCTGGATCGCCTGCTCACTGGTTTCGTAATCCCGCGCAAGTTCTTCAGGCGATTCGCCCGCCTGCCACCGCTGATAGATGATTTCCGTGCGGACGCCGCTGTGGGCAAGTACAGGACGGCCAAATGCGACATCCAGGTTTACAACGATCTCTCTGGTCGGTCGCGTCTGCTCAAACCTTGCACGCGGGAATAGCTTGATGGGGATTCCGCTCGAGTCGCGCTTGATATTTCTGAGATAGGCTTCGATCACTTTCCTCAGTTCAATCTGGCCTTCCTTTGACAGATTTTCGATATTGCTCAGTCGTTCGAGGAACACATGCTTTCCATCAGTGGCAAAATCGTAGTCAGCGAGTGGATGTCTTGAAGGGTATTGCTTGCGCAAATACGCGACCGATTTGCGAATCGTTTGCAGTGAAACCTCATGTTCGCGCCGCAAAGCGCTCAAGACATACGCCTCGATAAGATTTGCGAATGATAGAATCTCGTTCTTGGGATCTGCTGGTGTGATAACCGCTCGACGGGCACCGGTCGCGCGGATCCAATAGCGCAGCGTATTTGCCGGAATATCCAAAATCCGTGCGGCCTCGGCAACGCCATAGGAAGGTTGTTCCAGGCGTGCGAGCCGACGTTCCTGCAAAGTCGCTGTTTTCATGGATGGGTTCTCGAACTCAAAGCCCTCAACAATTCGTAGATTATCTGATTGGGTGTCAAAATTCTAGTGGCCAGGAATGGATCCCCTGACAAGGACGCAGTCTGTCACACCTCTCGGATACCCTTTCCTTTGTAGGCTGAGGGCCCCGTTTCCGCGTGCTGCGTGGCGGCCGGGCTCCCTGTGGGAAAGGAGGCCCCGATGGCGGTGAACATGGCGGATCTGGCGCGGCGTGCGCGCCGGGCGGACAAGCTGTTGGAACGCGGGCGGGAGGTGGATCTTCGCGACGAGGATTTCTGCCGGCGACTGATGGCCCATTACGACGGGATCGAGGCGGCGTTGCTGGGAGAAGAGGATTCCGACTTGTCCGAGGAAGCCTTGGCGAAGTCGGAAGGCCGGAGGGCGTTGCCGCGAGCAGGCGATCTCTCCAACGCAAGCATCGGCACGAAGCGACCCC
>JAGRBM010000372.1 GCA_020434085.1 Chrysiogenia bacterium
CCGAAGAAATCGCAGATCGAAGATCCCAAGCAGGCGCTCTCGGTCGGCGACATCGTGAAGGTGCGACTGCTCTCTATTTCGATCGATCAGGCACGCGGCGCCGAACAACTTGGCGAGCTCTACCTGCCGGCGTATTCCTATGAACTCTCGCTCTACCAGGTGCCCGAAGTGCAGGGCGCCCTGCTCTCACTCGAGCCCTACACCGGCCGCGTACGCGCGATGGTCGGCGGCTACGACCACGCCACCAGCAAGTTCAACCGCGCCGTGCAGGCCCTTCGCCAGCCGGACAGCGCGTTCAAGCCGATCATCTTCTCGAAAGCGCTCTCGAAGGGCTACACCGCCTCGACCACCATCCTCGACGCGCCGGTGACCTATCAGGGCGCCAGCGACGCAGAGGTGTGGAAGCCCAAGAACTACGTCGATCGCTTCTCGGGCGAGGTCACGCTTCGCGAGGCGCTGACCCGTTCGATCAACACCATTCCCGTGAAGATCCTCATGGATCTCGGAGTGGACTACACCATCAACTACGCGCGTGATCTTGGCATCGAGAGCGAGCTCGCCCACGACCCGACCCTCGCGCTGGGCTCGTCGTCGGTCACGCTCAAGGACCTGTGCCGCGCCTATTCGGCGTTTGGCAACGGGGGCTACCGCATCAACGCCACCATGATCGAACAGGTGCGCGATGCCACCGGCCAGCTCATCTTTGAAAAGGACGACCCCTGGCACCGCGCGGCCAACCCGGACCTGCCGCCCCCGGCGCCGGCGGCCCACACCCTGCTGCACGAGCTCCCTCGCCTGGAAGCCGAAAAGGAACTCTCCGGTCGCCCGGCGAACCTGCCCATGTTCGGCGCGTGGCTGAAGTCGGATTTCGAAAAGATGAGCCTTGAAGAGCGTGCCGAGCGCATCACCCGCGTCTCGGCCAACGCCCGGCACCTGGGGCGCGTTGCCAGCCCGGCGGCCTCCTACGTGATGACCAACCTGCTCTACAACGTGATTTCCCGCGGCACGGGCCACTACGCTGCGGCCCTCAACCGCCCGGCAGCAGGCAAGACCGGCACTTCCAACGACAACGTGGACGCCTGGTTCATCGGCTACACGCCCGACCTGCTCACCGGCACGTGGGTCGGCTACGACGACCGCACCAGCCTCGGGCACTTCAGCGCCGGCGGCAACACCGCCGCGCCCATGTGGCTCGACCACATGCAGGCCGTGCTGGAGGGAACCCCCGTGCAGGAGTTCCCGGTTCCCGAGGGCGTTGTATTCGCGGCCATCGATGCCAAGAGCGGCAAGCTCGCACGGCCCGATGGCGAGGGCGTGATCTTCCAGGCATTTATCGACGGCACCCAGCCGGTCGAGTACGTCGAGGACGCCAACGAGATCAAGGCTGAAGACTTCTTCAACGTCGATACCGACCTGCAGGGAGGCGGCGGCAGCGCCGCCGGCCCCGAGGGCAGCCCACCCTCGGCAGAGGACATCCTCAACCTGCCCTGATCTCTGGCGACGCAGTTGCGGCATTCCAAAGTCCAAGGCACACTTTCCCTATGTCCGATCTCATCGTCCGTGGACTGCTCAAATCCATGCAAGCGCGCTTTGTCGCGTGCTCCCTTTCGGAAACCGCGCAGGAAGTCTGCGACCGCCACAAGCTCCAGGGCCCGGCCGCGCGCCTGATGAGCGAGGCACTCACCGGCTGCGCCCTGCTGGGCTCGATCCTCAAGGGCAACGAGAAGGTCACCCTGCAGCTTCACACCGAGGGCAAGCTGCGATCACTGCTGGCCGACATCGATCACGACGGCAACGTGCGCGGCACCCTGCGCGCCGAGCCCGGCGCCACCTACCGCGAGCTGGTCGATGCCAAGGGCGTCCTCATTCTCAGCCAGAGCCACCTGGGCAAGATGGTCTACCAGGGCACCAGCCAGATGCGCATGGCCGATCTGCCCGGTGACCTGGCCCTGCACTGCTCGACTTCCCAGCAGATCGAAACCTACATGGGCGTCATCTGGGAAGCCCCCGAGCGCGGCGGCATGCTGGCAGCGGGCCTCTTGCTGCAGGCGTTGCCCGACGTGGACATTGAGGCCTTCGATGCCTTTCGCAGAAAGCTCGAGACCGGGCAGATCCAGATCAGCCGGGAGCTGGCCATCGAACCGCGCGCCTACGCCCAGCACCTGCTGCGGGATTTCGAGCCCCATGTGCTGCTGGAGAAACCCCTTCAACACCACTGCACCTGTTCGAAAGAGCGGATCGAGCCCATCCTGCTGGCCATGGGCGCAAAGGAGATCCACTCCCTGATCGATGAACAGGACGGGGCCAGCGTGGTTTGCGAGTGGTGCGGAAAAGGTTATGAGTTCAGCGCCGATGAGCTGCACGGTTTGCTCGAACAAGCGGCGAAGCAGGAATAGGCAAGGAACACATCATGGTCAAAGCCGTATATTTCGATCTCGATGGAACACTTCTGAATGTTTCGCGCCGCTTTCACCGCGCGCTCAATACCGCGCGCGTCAGCGAAGGCGCGGCCGAGATGGATTGGGACGAATTCGAGCGCCGCTACGGCAAGGACGTGCTGACCGAGCAGGTTCCCGCCGAGCGCCACGGCCACTTCTGGCGCCTGTTTCTCGAAGAGTTCTCCCACAAACCGGAGCCGCATCTGGGCGAGCCCTTCCCCGGCGTCACCGACGCGCTCGATGAGCTGCGCCGCCGCGGCCTGCGCACGGCGGTCATCACCAACCGGGCCTCAAAAAGCGATGCGGTGCGAAGCGAACTCTCCCAGATGGGGATGGAAGACCACTTCGACGTGGTGCTCTCCCAGGGGGATTTCAACTTCCAGCGCGGCGACTTCGCCACGGACCTGAGCCTGTATTCCAAGGAATCGATGATCCACCATGCGTCCGGGGAACTGGGCCTTGAACCGGCAGGGGTGGCCTTCGTGGGCGATCTCATCACCGACATTGTCTCCTCCCGCAAGGCGGGTTGCCGCCTCTCGGTGGGGGTGCTGACCGGCGGCATGAACCGCCAGGGCCTTGAGAGCGCCGGAGCGCACCACGTGCTCGACTCGGCGGCACAGATTCTGGAGATTCTCGACCGGCTCTCCCGGGCCTGACCCCCGCCGCATCCGTCAATCCCCCACCCCTGCCCCGCCATGCGATTCCGGGGCTCATTGACAGCCGAAAAAACGTCGTGTTTACTGGGGGTTGTCTCCCATGAAGACGCGGGGAATTGGTTCGGGAAGAGGGCCAATTGTGTTGAAACTTGGACTATTAAATGCGGACCTTGATGTCGGCGGCGTTGGCGTTGTCGAAGAGGCCCAGTTGTTCCGTTTGACGGACTCCGAGAAAAAGGATTTCGAGAAGAAACTCCCCGATCTCAATGCCCTCGTCGCGGATCTCAACCTTATCAACATCGACAGCTTTCGCTTCCTCAAGGGATTCAGCGACCAGCTCACCGAGCGCGTCCGCGACGGCGGCCTGCTGCTGTGTTTTACCTCGCGTCCGAATCTCCATTCGCCCGACGGCATCCAGAACAAATACTCCTGGCTTCCGCTCTTCGATGATTCCAAGGAAGTGCGCGAAGACCTGGTCGACAAGATTCAGCCCGGCGAGGGCGCCAACGGCGTCTCCTCGGCACTGGGCAATTTGATCGACAGTTTCTACGCGACCTGCAGTTTCCCCGAAGGTTTTGGGACTGAGCCCTACAACACCCTGCTACAGGGTGAGGACGGCCTGGCCGTCGGGCTGGCCAAGCCGCTGGGCAAGGGCTGGGTCCTGCTCATCCCGCAGGCCGAGGAAAAGGGCAAGGTGCTCGAATCGGCGCTGCAGTGGTGGGACGAGACGCTCAAGGGCGGCGGCGCGCCCGCAGGCGACGAGAATGAGCCGCTTGCCGCTTCCGACGAAGTGGACGCATCGGTCGACGCGCCGGACGATGGCGGCGACGAATTTGAACATCTCGATTCCGAACCCGTTGACCTCGACGATCTCTCGGCGGCCCCTGCTGGCGATGAAGAGCCCCCGGCCGATCTGGGCGAGCTGGAACTCGATGCCGGCGCCGCCCCCGAAGAGAATGAAGAAGTCGCGCTGGCCGTCGACGATGCCGCTCCTTCGGATGAGAGCGCCGAAGGCGACGAAGTCGCCGACATGGGCGACCTGGAGGCCGGCTCCGATCTGGAACTCGACCTGCCGCCCGAGACGGACGAGACGCCGGAAGAAGAATCCGCAGCAGACGAAGAAGACGATTCCGCGCCCGACGAGGAAAACGAGGACCTCGAATCCGTTCTCGCCGCGCCCTCCGGCGAGGAAGACGAATTTGCCGCAAGCAGCGACGGGACCGAAGCAGATTCTTCGGAGAGCGAAGAGTTCAGCGCCGAAGACAGGGAAATGATCTCCGCGCTCAAGGTGCTGCTGGGCAAGGACTTCGAGGAAGTCTCTGCCCTTCCCACCGAGAAGCTGCGCGAGATCTACGAATCCCACGTGGAAGAGGCCCGCCGCAAGGTCTTCGAGGGCGCGCAGAACGAGCTGACCGAGCTCCTTGAGGCGTCCGGGAACCAGGAAGAAGAATCAGCCTCCGGGGATTCCGGCGACGAAGAAGAGGAAGAATCCGAAATGGGCTCCAGCGTCGACGACATCGGCCTGGAAGTTCCCTCGGCCCCGTCCTGGATGGACGAGTTCAAGGCGAAAGTTCCCGGCATCTCCGACATCGTCGAGGAAGCAGAGAAGCTCGAGACCGAGGCACGCCGCCTGCTCGATCAGGCCGGCGAGCTGCGCGGGCGCGTCGATGCGCTCTCGCGCTGGGATCCCCTGCTCTATCTGGGTGACGAAGCCATGGCCGAAGAACTCGGAGAGTTCTTCCACGTGGTGCTCGGCGCCGATGCCTCCATTGAGGACGATCTCGACGACGGGCGCCCCGCCCTCAAGCTGCTGAGCGCCGAGGGCGACTTCCTCGTGCACGTCGCCACCGACAATGATCCGGTCAGCGAGGACGTGGGCCGCGCGCTCATGCGCCACCTGGCCGACGTGGACGTGGACACCAAGGGCATGCTGGTCCTCAATGGGTCACTCGGCCGCACCCCGCCGCGCAACCCCGAGGAACACGCCCAGAAGAAGCTCATCAAGCTCGCCGCCAAGCGCGGCCTGGTCGTCGTGAGCGTCAACCAGCTCTACCGCCTGGGTCTGAAAGCCCAGCAGGACGAGGAATGGGATCCCGAGCCGATCCTC
>JAGRBM010000373.1 GCA_020434085.1 Chrysiogenia bacterium
CCGCAGATGAGGGCCGCAATGGCCAGAGTCGAAAGGATGCGATTCTTCATGAGTTTGTTCTTCCTCCCCAAAATGTTGGGATTCCCTCGGTTGATATTGCTGCTGAGCGAAAATGCGCCCTGCTTCGCGGACCCCGCCCCCCGATGTGGGGCTTCCACGCGCATGGACGCATCCCTCGCCGCGAACGCGGGCAAAACTATGCGATGAAGGCTTTGCTGGCAAGTACATCCGTCACAATGCGCGCTGTAGCTTTTTGGCTCAGCACGCTCGGTCGAACGATCGATTGGCAAATAACTGTGTAATTACAGCATGTTGTAGCTTTTTGTGATATCAGTCGCAACAAGGGGTTCCAGGTCTTCGCCACAATTTCTTCACCCACTGCACGTCGGGTGGCGCGGAGGCGCGTGCCATGGTGAGCCTTCGAGCGCCAATGTGAGCGAGTCCGTGGCGTGGCTTCAGGGCGGCCCAGGCGCGCCCCTGCGGAAGTTCGTCACGCGCAAAAGAGCTGTGATATATTCGAGCCGGTTGCATCAGGCGGGGACCGGGGGGAAGCACTTGGAGAGCGCGAAGGGTGTCCTCAAAGAGCACCAGGACATCAATATCCTGGTGCGGGATCTGGGCAAGGTCGTTCAGTGGGAAGTCACCCTGCTGAGCGAGCTGAGTGTGCGCGGCCAGCTCCGCGCGGATCTGATCGCGCTCTGCGTCCAGCTCGAACGCCACTTCGCCACCGAAGAGGCCGGTCACTACCTCGAAGAGATCGGCCGCCGCGATCCCGGCGCTCGCGACGAGCTCGCCGCGCTGCAGGACGAACACCCCACGCTCATGGAACTGTTCATCCAGGCGCAAAAAGCCTGCGACCACAGCTCCCACGAAGCCATGGACAAGCTCAAGGAGATCCTGCGCAGGGGGCTCCACATGCTCCAGCACCACGAGCAGCGCGAGACCGCGCTGGTGAGGAAGGTTTTCGGGGGCTAGCGGGCTCAGCTCATCTCGAACAGGAGTTGGCTGCCTTCCTTGAACTCGGCGACGCGCTTTTCGAAGAGCAGCTTGTCCAGGTGCCCGCGAACAACCATTCCGGCCAGGGTGTGCACGCGCGAGTCGACGTCGGCGTAGATGGTCTGGACCATGGCCTCGATGGTCTTGGGGCCGGTGCTCAGTTCCTTGAGGATCTGGGCCTCGCGAATCATGCGGTGGCCGTAATACTCGTCGATCTTGGCCTTCGGATCGGTGACCACCGGGCCGTGGCCGCCGCGGATTTCCTTGAGTGGCAGCTCGCGGACTTTCAGCAGACTGGCAAGGTAGTCGCGAATGTTCCCGTGGGGAGGGCCCACCCAGGGCGTGCCCTTGCCGATGATGTGGTCGCCGGTAAAGAGCGTGCCGCTCTCCTCAAGGAAATAGCAGGTGTGTGAGTGGGTGTGCCCGGGCGTGGCAATCGCGCGCACGGCAATGCCGGCGCCGGTCTCGATGGTCTGGTCGTTGCCGCTGAGGCGCCCGTCGATCTCCTCGTCCTTGACGAACTTGCCGATGCGCGTCTCCTCAGGATTGGCCCAGAGGGCGGCGCCGTATTTCTCGCGGATCTGCGCGGCATACTCGCTGTGGTCGGGGTGGAAGTGGGTGACCAGAATGTCGGTGAGCGTGAGCCCCTTGAGCGCCTGCGCCACGCAGGAGCGGGCCTGATCGTGGGCATAGCAGCCGTCGATGAGTACGGCCTTGGCGCCGCGCACCAGCAGGTAGATGTTGTTTCGCTGGTCGGGGTCGAAGCTCGATCCCGAACCATCGATCTCCAGGGGGCGTATCTCGATCTGGGCGCTCATAGTGGGCCGGGAGTATAGCCCCACCGGCGGACCGCGCGCCAAGGGGAATGGCCCCCTAAGTGCCCGGTAGCCTTGATGTTTCCGGCACTCTTTGGCTACCGTACTGCCTGATCCTCAAACGCTGGCGTGGGCCGGGAACCAGCCGCTCTTTGCGTTGCGCTGCCGGGGGCTCGAAGGCGGGCCTTTCCACCGACCACGTCCGGGCGTGCGTGCTCCTTAATGGTGCGCGCTCCCCACATTGTCAGGGGATCAGGCGGAGGGCGTGCCAGACATGGCGGACGACAACAACCAGGGTGATGAATGGGGATTCGGAGAGTTCTCCGAGCCCGTTTCCGCCGAGTCCAACACCGGGACCAAAAAGGACGACGCGCTCGCCGATTCGGCGCCGCTCGATTCCGATACCGCGGCGCAGGCCGCGCGGCTTCCCCATGCCCAGAGCAACTGGGCGACCGATGTGGAGCCGCCCGCGCCGCCGGCCGAAGAGCCACCGGCAAAAGATCCCAACGACGTCACGCAGTGGAGCCCCGACGACTTCAGCGCCTCCGAAGAGACGGCCGCGCCCGCCGAAGACAGCGGCGAATCCTGGGACGTCGATGAATTCTCGGCCGAACCCGGCATTGCCGAAGTCGATCTGGGCGCCGCGGCCACGCCGCTTGAGCCGGGCATGGCGCCCGAGACCCACACCCATGGCAGCGATGAATGGAGCGTGAAGAGCTTCGACTCCAGCAGCGCGCCGCCCGACCAGACGCTCGTATCGGAACCAGCATCGGAGCCCGCGCCCGAAGCGGCCCCCTCCGACGAGTTCGCCGACTTTGCAGAGCCCGCCCCGAGCTGGGGTGAAGGTGGCGAAGACGAGTTCGCCGCAACGGCCGAGTCACTGGGCGGCACGGACATCGAGATGGAGCCGGCGCCGCCGCCGCCGCTCAGCGAATCGCAGCTCAGCTCGCAGTCCCTGAAGTCCGTGCCCGAACCGCCGGCACCGCAGGAAGATCCCAATCAGGTCACCATGCTCGCCGGTTTTGGCGACGCGATGACGCCGCTCGCAGAGCAGCCGTCCGAACCGGCGGCCGATGATGGTGCCGATGAGTTCTCGGACTTCTCCGAGTTCTCCGAGTTCTCCGAGCCCGCTGATGCCGTCCCGGGAATGGACGCGCCGCCGCCTGCCGAAGAACCGGTCGAGCTGGGCGGTACGCCCGAGGCGCCCGCACCCGAGTCGGAACCCGCAGACGACTTCTCCGCGTTCTCCGAAGAACCGGTGGAACCCCTTGGAGAAGTGCCCGAAGAGGCGGCCGATCTCGAAATGGTCGCCCTCGACGATGACGTCGAATTGCAGCCGCCCGAAGGCGTCGAGCTTGAGCCTCCTGCCGAGGCGGAGCTGCTGCCGCCTGCTGAAGAGCCCGCCGAAGCGGCGGAGGATTCATGGGGCGGGGACTTCTCGGAGTTCTCCGAACCGGCCGCGGAACTCGTGCCGCCGGAACCCGACGCGCCCGTGGCGATGGACGCCGAGGCTTCGAGCGACATCGCCGCAGAAGAAGAATCGAACTGGGGCGATGAGTTTTCCGAGCCGGTTGCCGAACCCGAGCCGGTGGCGATGGAAGCAGAGGAACCCGCCGAAGAGGACAATTGGGGCGACGAGTTCTCCGAACCCCTCGCGGAAATTGAACCCGAGGCGGTTGAGCCCTCGCCGCCCGCCGAGGAAGCGCCGGTCGCCATGGAAGCGGCCGAGCTGCTTGGCGAAGCAGACGAAGCCGATGACTGGGGCGATGTTGCAGAAGACGCAGTCTCCCTCGAAGGTGGCGACGAAGCCGCGGCGACCCCGCTCGAAAAAGCGCCTGCTGAGAGCGAAGCGGCCGATGAGGACGAGTGGGAAGACGAGTTCGCCGAGGCCCAGCCCGAAGAGCCGCAGGACTTTGAGGCCGAGCCGCTCGAAGAAGCACCCGTGCAGCTCGAAGCCATGGCGACCATGACCGAGAGCGGCGTGCAGGACATGCCGCTGATGCAAACGCAGATGCCCGTCGAGGAGGCGGACGAAGACGATTGGGGCGACGTGGCCGACGAAGCCGCGCCCGCGGAGGAAGTCGCTTCGGAACAGCCGGCACCGGCTGCACCAGGCGTCAGCATCTCCAGCGACGATCTGCCGCTTTCCATCGGCAGCTACGCGGCGCACCTTGATTCGCGTGCACAGGCCGATGCCGATGCCGCCGTGCGCGCCGCTGCCGAGCGCGAGGCGCGCGAGGCCGACCGGCCCTCGTTCCAGCGAACCGGGGACGCGGGCGTGGACGCGCAGCTCGAAATTCTCTACCGCGAACTTCAGGATCGTGAGGACGAAGCCGAGCGTGCGCTCTTCCAGCGCCGCATTGCCGAGGTCTACGCCGCCAAGGCGATGGAAGTAAAACTCAAGGCCGGCGCCCGCTTCCGCGCGCTGGCAAAGGACAACCTCATTGCCGCGCGAAAGAGCGCCGGCGAGAGCCTGTCGATTACCCGGCAACTGCGCCGCATTCTCGAACAGGAAGAACAATGGCCCGAAGTGCTCAGCGAGGCCGAGCATGAAGAGCAGCTCGCCGGCCGGGCCGGCGACCAGACCGGCCGTCTCGAAGCCCTCTTCGCACTGGCCCGCGCGCAGGAGCGCCTGGAACAGGACGAGCAGGTCGTTCAGGTCTACCAGAAGATCTTGACCATCGACGCGCGGAGCCTGGCGGCGCTGCAGGGACTCGATGCCGCGCTGACGCGCCGCCATGAGTGGGAAGCCCTCATCGACGTGCTCGAGCGCGAGATTGGCCTCGTCGAAGCCAATGAGGAACAGGCCCAGATCTACTACCGGCTCGGGCAGATTCTCTCGCACTTCCTGGCTGAACAAAAAGAGTCCGAAGCCGGCGGCGTTGCCGCCCAGGTTTTTACCAACAAGGTCATCGGCTGTTTCCAGAGCGCCGCGGAGAAGGCGGCCAATCCCGTGCCCGCGCTCTCGGCGCTGCGCCAGATCTACCAGCGCTTTGCCAAGTGGCCGGAGTTCATCGAAGTCTCCGGGCGCCTCGTCGAGCGCGTCGAGCAGCCCGCCGCCAAGGTCTATTTGCTCTACCACGCCGGGCGCACGCTGCTTGAGCGAATGAGCGATCCCAATAGCGCGCTCGAATACTACCAGCGCATTCTCGAGATCGACCCGGCCAACCTGCTCACGCTCAAGGCCATCGAGACCATCGCCCTGGATACGAACAACACGCAGGCCCTGCTCGATTCGCTCGTACGCCAGGAAAAGGCCGTCGAGGACAATTCCCAGAAGGCGCTGCTGAGCCTTCGCGTGGGCAAGCTCTACGACGAAATTTTCGGCGAGACCGACCAGGCCATTGAATGGTTCTCGCGTGCGCTCGAACACGAGCCGCGAAACCAGTACGTGCTGCAGTCGCTGGGAAAACTCCATGCGCGCAACCGGAGCTGGGAGAAGCTCGAACAGATCTTCGAGTTCGAGGCCGAGGCCGCCGGAGATGTGAAGCAGAAGCTCGACTTCATGCTCAAGCGCGCCGAGCTTCTCTCGGATCGCCTGGACAACGTGCCGCTGGCAACCGAAGTGCTCTATACCGCGCTCGAAGTAGACGACACGAACCTTGCCGTCTACCGGCAGCTCGGCCGCCTGCTCGCGCAGCAGAAGCGCTGGCCCGAGCTGATCCGCCTCTATGAGGCCGAGCTCACGCTCACCCACGACAAGGAACGCCAGGTGGCGATCTACATGTCGCTGGGCGGGCTCTGGCAGGAAGACTTCGATCCCGAAGAGAACGTCGACAAGGACGCGAAGGCCGTCGAGGCCTACTACCACGCCCTCGAAGTCGATCCCGATCACACGCCGGCGCTGCGCACCCTTGGCAAGCTCTTTGCCGTGCGCCAGGACTGGCAGTCGCTCTCGGAGGTCTTCAGCAAGGAAGCCCAGCTCGCCGGCAGCGACGATACGCGCGTGGCGATCTTCATCCGCATGGCCGAGCTCGAGGAAGACCGCAACAAGGACTGGGAACGCGCGGTGTTCTACCTGCGCAAGGCCCTTGAACTCGATCCTCACAACAAGATGGTGCTCTCGGGTCTGGCGCGTCTGACGCCCAAGCTCGAACAGTGGGACGACCTGCTGCAGGCCTACATCCGCGATTCCGAGACGAGCCAGGACGCGCGCTACATGGCCGCCATGCACCAGCGCATCGGTGAACTCTGGCAGGAACAGTTCCACTTCCCGCGCAAGGCCGACGATTCCTTCCGAAAGGCCGCGCAGCTTCAGTCGGGGAACATCGTCGCGCTACGCTCGCTCGAAGAAAACTACGAGAACGAGGGCGACTGGGAAAACCTCTGCAACACGTTGCTCGAAGATCTCCAGGAGACGAGCGAGCCGGACCAGAAGGTCATCATTCTCAAGCGCCTTGCCGAAGTGACGGGCACGCGGCGCGAGGACAGCAGGAAGGCTGCCTACTACTACGACGAGATCCTCAAGATCGCGCCGGAGAACTTCGACGCGCTCGAACAGGTCGCCCGGCTCGCCGGCGAGATGGGCGAGTGGGAGCGGCAGGCCAGCGCGCTTTCGGGCCTGCTCAAGGTCGCGCAGGACCCTGCCTACCTCAACCGCATCCGCACCCAGTTTGGCCGTCTGCTGGTCACGCGGCACCCGATCGAGGATGCCAACGAGCAGGCGCGCATTGCGCTCGAGGCCGTGCTTGATCGCCATCCCGAAGATGGCGAAGTGCTCGACCTGCTGGCCACGCTCTACCACGAGGCCGGACTCTGGGACGAGCTGGCCGGCGTGCTGCGCCGCCGTATCGAACTCGATACCGAAGACGCCGCCCGCGCGGCGCACTATCGCTGGCTCGGCCGCGCCCTGATCGAAGGAAGCGCTCCGGGCGAGCAGGCCATCGAGGCACTCGGAAAGGCGCTCGCTATCGACGGCGCCGATCTCTCCACGCGCGTGGAAATGGCGCGCGCCTGCGAGAAGGCCGAACGCTATGACGAGGCCGCCGCCCAGTACGCCGCGCTTCGCGAGGAAATGCACGACATCGAGCGTCAGCGCGCACTGGGCGTCGAGCTTGCGCGGGTGCAGTATGAGAAACTCAACCAGCACGGCGACGCGATCTCCGTGCTCCGCGAGATCCTCAAGGAAGAGATCGACCATGCCGGCGCACTCTCCTTCCTCAAGCGCATCGCTGAAGAACAGCAGAACTGGGACGAGGCCATCAATCTCGTCGAGAACCGCTACGCCCTGTGCGCCGACGACAAGGCGCGCGTTCCCATTCTGCTCGAACTGGCCGATCTCTGGGACGAGCGCAAGCAGGATCTGGACAAGGCCGCCGAGGCCTGCTCGAAGGCGTTGGCGATTGCGCCCGACAACCTCGAAGCGATTCGTCATCTGGGCGAGATCGAGCTGCGCCGCGACAACGCAAAGGCCTACTGCATCCTGGGTGAGAAAGAGATCGAGATCCTCTCCTTCGGCGAGGAAGGGCTGCTCAAGTACGGCGAGCGTCTGCACGAACTTCATCACCGCTTGGCCAAAGGCTATCGGGACTCGCTCAAGGACAGCGCCCAGGCGCGCGAGCACCTGCGCGCGGCGCTGAATATCAAGTCTGAAGATTTCGACGCCATGAGCGCGCTCGAACAGCTCTACGAACTCGACCGCATGTGGGAAGAGCTCGCCGACGCCTACAGCTATCGCGCCGAGAAGACCGAGGACCATGCCGAGAAGCTGCGCTTGTTCCTGGAGGCCGGGCGTACCTGGCGCGATCGTTCCCAGGCAACGCAGGCCCAGCGTCAGGCCATCGGGGAATACGTCAAGGCGCTCGATGTCAGCCCCAACGACGCCGTCGTGCTCGAAGAACTGGCCGAGCTCTACCAGCGCGTCGAGGAATACGACCGCGCCGCGACGACGATCGAGCGGCTCGTGGAAGTCGTCGATGCGCCGGCCAAGCCCGAACTTCTGGCGCGCGCCGGCCGGATTCGCGAGACCAGGCTCGGCGAGATCGATGAGGCGGTGGCGCGTTACCAGAGTGCGCTCGAACTCAAAAACGACTGCATTCCGGCGGCCGAGCCGCTGGCCGAGATCTACTACCAGAAGAAGGACTGGCGTCACGGCCTGCCGCTCTACGAACTGCTCGCACGCCGCGCCTTCGACAGCTACGTGCCCGACGAGCAGGCGCGCTTCCTCTTTCAGCACGGCGTCGTGCTCGAAAACCTGGGCCAGGACGAGCAGGCCATCGGTAACTACCGTGCAGCCATCGATCGCAAGGCCCACTATCTGGCACCCATCGACGCGCTGACGGGAACCTACGAGCGGCTTCGTCAGTGGGACAACTTCGCCGCGACGCTCGATACCAAGGCCAGTGCGCTCGAAGCACTCGGCAAACAGGACGAACTCTTCGGCGTCTACGCGCGACTGGGCGAGGCCTACGAGCAGCTCAAGAAGCCCGACCAGGCACTCACGCGCTACAAACAGGCCGTCGAGAACAACGGTGATTTCGCCAATGGCTTCGAGGCCATCGGGCGCATCTGTCACCGGCAGGGCAATTTCGAGGGCGCGGCCGCCGCGCTTCGTCAGGCCGCGGAGGCGGCCGAGCGAACCAGGCAGATGCAACAGGCCTCCAACGACTGGTTCGTCTGCGGCGGGCTGTTGCTGAAGGAACTCGGACGTCCCGCCGATGCGGTAAAGGCCTTTGAGAATTCGCTGGCCGCGCATTCGGGTCACCCGCACGCGCTCGATCGGCTGGCGCGGGCCCGCTACCAGGCGGGGCTCTACGACGAGGCGCGCGAGGCCTTCGTACAGCTCGTCAACGGCGGCGCCGAGGGCAGCGCCCTGGCCGACTACGAGAATCACCTGGGACGCATCTCGCTCGAGGGACATCAGGATCCGCAATCGGCCATCGCCCACTTCGAAAACGCGCTGGCCGCCGACGAGCGCCACCGGGAGACCTACGAATCGCTGGGCGAGCTCTACGAGCAGGCGCAGCAGTGGGACAAGGCGGCAGCGACCTACGAGAAGTTTATCCAGCTCGTGCAGGGCGAAGATCCGCGGGCCGCGGCGCCGCTGCACGTGAAACTCGGCGATCTCTACAAGGACAAGCTCAGCCAGCCCGAGCGGGCCATGGTGGAGCTGCGCAAAGCCGTGCGCCTTGATCCCAGCGACACGCACCCGCATATCCAGCTCGCGCAGATCTTCGAGTCCAATTCGGGCACCTACGGCGAGGCGGTCAAGGAACACGCCGCGCTGCTGGCGATCGATCCATTCCGCTATGAGAGCTACCACGCCCTGTTCAAGATGTACGAATCCCAGGGCGCGCACGACAAGGCGTTTTGCGTAGCGGGCGCGCTCGTCCTGATGGGTCAGGCCAGCGATACCGAGTCCCTGTTCTACGAAGCGCAGGCCTCGCGCAATCCGCCCCATCCCAAGGCCGCTTTCGAGAGCCCGCACCAGGCGGCAAAGATGCTCTGGCATCCGGGATGCAACCACGGCGTGGCCGAGTATTTCCTGATTCTTGGGCACTCCATGGGGCGGCTCTCGCCCTACGGGCTCGACAACTTCGGGGTGGGCCGCGGTGACAGGCTCGCTCCCGAGGACACGGGTGCGCCCAATCAGATGGTGCGCCGCGCGCTCGAACTCGCCGGCAATCCCGAGTGCGATGTCTATTCGTGCAGGCAGAAGAACCGCGAGCTGCGCGTGCTTCCAACGCCCAAGCACGCGAGCATTCTGGTGGGCTCGGACTTCTTCGCCGGTATTCAGGACGTGCCGCCGCGCGCCTTCATGACGGGCCGCGCGCTCTGGCCGCTCATTGACGGCAGCTACGGCGTGAGCATCTTCCAGGAAGACAAGCAGCTCCATGCCGTGCAACTTGCCGGACACCTGCTCGATGAGACCGTGCGCGTTTCGGGCGATCCCAATGAAGTGAAGAAGGACGCCAAGCTCATCGGCAAGGAGCTGAGCCGCAAGGACCGCAAGGACGCCGAGGCGCTCGTGGGCAAGTACAAGAACGCGCTCGGCGGGCTCGACATGGACGCCTGGCGCACCGGCATGGACCGCACCGCCGATCGCTTCGGCCTGCTGCTTTGCAACAACCTAAAGGTCGCCGCCGGGCAGGTCGCCGCGCGCGACCCGAAATTCCAGGGAAGCTCCCTGCAGTCGGTCGGCAACTGGGCCCAGGCCTTTGCAGAGAACGAGGCCGTACAGGAGCTGCTGCGCTACGCCGTCAGCGAGGAATACTTCGGACTACGCCAGCGGCTCAAACTTTCGATTCTGGCTGTGTGATGATTTGGTTCACTATTCCCTCTCCCTGTCAGGGAGAGGGTGCCCGCAGGGCGGGTGAGGGTGAAAGGCCCGTAGCGGCGTGGTGCATTCGACCCTCACCCTCGCTTCGCTCGACCTCTCCCTGAAAGGGAGAGGTGAAAGCGGAAATGACCCTCACGAATAGCTCGACGGGAACTCCCCGATGTCCACGATGGCGCAGGCCACGCGCACGGGCAGGTCGAGCTCGCGCGCGTGGGCGATCACCTCTGGCGCGTCGGCGCCGGGATTGAGAAAGAGGTCCTTCGCCCCCGTTCCCGCGACATCGTCCAATGCCGCTACGCCGATCCTCGGTGGCAGATACCACGAAATCCGATCGACAGTGCCGGGCAGGTCCGTGAGGCCGGCGTAGACGCGAAGCCCCTCGATCTCTTTCTCATGTGTGTTTACCGGGAAGACGTCCCATCCGCGATTGAGATAAGCGCGGATGCACTTGTTGCCGAACTTGCTGCGATCTTTGGAAGCGCCAACGACGGCGATGCTGGGCATTGGATCAGGCCTCCGGCAGGCGCCGCCCGGAGAACTGGCGCATCAGGCGCTCGGTATCC
>JAGRBM010000374.1 GCA_020434085.1 Chrysiogenia bacterium
CCGGGACCAGCACGTCCTGCTCGTCGACGATGTCTACACCACCGGCGCCACGGTGAATGAGTGCACGAAGGTCCTGCTGCGCGAGGGGAAGGCGGCGCGGGTGGACGTGCTGTGTGTGGCCAGAGCGGTGAAGGGGTAAGCGACGCGCAACGCGCGCACTGATCAGCGCTCCCCCCGCCTACCGGGGGGAGCCGGGCGCCTCGCGCACTGAGGGGGGAAGCGGCTCGGACGTCGCATCAGCCGGTGGCGCCAGCCGATCCCAAGCGCCCGTCTCCGTAAGTCGCGCGAGCGCGTCGAGGGTCATGTAGTAGAAGGTATCGCCTCTGATGCGCTCGGCGCCTGTCTCGTAGTGACCGACTGGGAACGCAAACCAGCCGATCATTTTCGTGTAACTCGCTGTGGCACTCACATCGCCGAGCAGATCGCCTTTGGTTGATAACATAGCGAGCTGGAGATCATATGTCTCCCGCCACTTCACCGGGACAAATGCCAGAGTAATAAACCCCAGAAACTTCTGCCCATACGCAATCCATGACTCGTCCGCAGAGATTGTCAGCTCAAGGCGTAGCAGGATATCCGCTCGCCCTTGGTTGAGACTCTCATCAGGCATCACACGTGCGGCCATGCCAGAATTCAAGACGGCACATCGACTCGTCTTCTGGAGTAAGTTCAGCAGATATTCTTTCTGAAGTTCTTCAGCCTTTGCAGCCTTCGAGCGCCCCTCGTAGTTTTCCACCACGAGTGCATTTATCCCTTTCATGAAGCGCAGCCTGCGGATTTCTACTGCTGCCGATTCGACCATTGGTGCGTCGATGATGCGGGGGTCTGCTCGTGGCGTGAGCGTGTGCCGGGCAATGGAGCAACCACCCAAGAGGACTATGAGCAGCCACAACAAGATACCCCCGTGTTTAGTCGGCACAAACATCCTCACTCCCCGACGTATCTGACGCCCTTCCCGTATTGGAGTCTTCTAATGCGGGGCACTCCCATTCAACTTTGGGTGCCGCGGGTTCAGGCTCTTTGAATGCCTCAACGCCGCAAAACTTCACAACACTCCACTGTTCGGTCCAGAATCCTTCTTCCGTCGAGCGAAAGGGCCATGTGAGCGCCGCACCAGGCAATCCGATCGAGTAACAGAGCGACAACACAAGCACTTTTGCTCCGGCCTCGGCTCCACCTACATATGGCGCTACCGCCAGATTGGCCGCAGCGGCAGGCCCCGCATCACTAGCGGTTGCGGACACGATAATTAAAGCGGTAAGTGCAATAGCGCGAACTGTTCGCATTGCGGGCCTCCAGATAGCTGAAACACACCCACCCTACGAAAGCCCCGGCGCCTGCTTGCGTGAGCGTTGTCACCAAAGTTCCCTACTGATCGGGTAGTTGGGTCGATTTTTTGGCGCCGGGTTCGGGGCCTTCCTGTGCGGAATCTCCGGCGTCATTTTGCCCCCTTAACCCCGCCCCCACCATCGGTCTAGACTCCCCTGCGAGCCATGGCCATGCAGAACAAAGCACTCATTGCCGAGCCCAACCAGCGGCTGGCGCAGCGGATCGGGAAAGAGCTCGAGGCCATCGGCCTTGCGGTCGATTACGTGCGCGACGGGGCGAGCGCTTTGAAGCAGCTCAGCGCCGGGGGATACCGGCTGCTGCTGACCAATCTCATCCTGCCCCAGCTCTCGGGGGCCGAACTCGTGCGGCGCCTTC
>JAGRBM010000375.1 GCA_020434085.1 Chrysiogenia bacterium
GAAACGGCCACGTGCCGGCCGAGAAGAAGGACTGGATCTACAGGGCGCTGCTGGAATCCTCGCTCTACACCATCGCCCACCACGGGTTCTTCCAGGCCGATACCCACCCGGGCAATTTCATGGTGACCGACCCGGCCCCCGAAGACCCCGAGGCCAAGGCCACGCTTGTCATGCTCGATTTCGGTTGCTCAAAGCAGCTACCCGAGAGGTTCCGCGTCGGCATCGTGGACGTGATGAACGGTTACCTGACCAAGCAACAGGACCAGATCACCAACGCCCTGTGGGACCTCGGTTACCGAACCAAGCTCTACACCAAGGATTCACTGGGCGTGTGGGTGAAGTACGGCGTAAAGGTCACCGACGAGATCATCCAGCACTTCAGGGACGGCACCCACCTGATCGATCATCTCAAGGACAACCTCAAGGAGATGACCGAGGAATACATCGAAATCGACCAGAACCACCGGGCCGACTACATCCCGGAGGAATACGTCATGCTCGGGCGCGCGCTGGCGACCCCGCCCATCCCCATCGACAAGTATCAGCCGCGGGCCGACCTGGTCGGTGTGGCGATGCCCTACATCAGCGTGCTCGCCACCAAGGCCGCTGAAGAGCGAAGAAGCAACGCCGGGCAGGCCGCCGCCAAAGGCTGAACCTGCTTTCCTCACCCCGGAACGGGTGATATATAACGACGATTGCAATCGATGCTGCCGCGGGGGGTGGCGAGTAAAGAAGTTCGCGGCCCGGCGCCGCTGAGCGGAGGCTCCCCCTGTGAGTGAAGGCGCAGATTCCCCCACCCTGATTTTCCTGGTAGATGACGACCCGATCCTCGGGCGCTTCGTCCGCAAGAGCCTGCAGCTCGATGGCTTCGAAGTG
Source organism: Chrysiogenia bacterium (assembly GCA_020434085.1). Taxonomy (NCBI): domain Bacteria; kingdom Pseudomonadati; phylum Chrysiogenota; class Chrysiogenia; species Chrysiogenia bacterium. The sequence continues at coordinate 877 of JAGRBM010000375.1, forward strand.
CGTGAGTTCCTGCGTGGCGAGGAGTTTCTCGAAGCCCTGCGCACGGAGACACCCGACCTCGTGCTGCTCGACCTTCGGATGCCCTCGCTCTCGGGCGAAGTGATTCTCGAACGCCTTCGCGCCGAGCCCCCGGCCTCCCCCATTCGGATCCTGCTCTACTCATCCTCGGACGCCGAGCACCTGGAGCGCCTGTGTGAAGAACACGGCGCCGACGGCTATCTTGCCAAAACCACCCCGGCCGAAGAGCTTAGCCAGGCCATTACGGCCGTGCTGGCCAAACCGCCCAAGTTTGGCGCGTAAGAGCAAAAACTTACCATATCTGTCGTGATCTGAGACACTTGGCCGGCACCCCTTACTGACAGCCTTGCTCCCGTGATGTAATGTGGGAGATGATTTCCGGAATAATGAGGAACTCGCTGATGAAACAGATGATGATCGGCCTCATGGCCGGATGGCTTCTCGCCCTGCCGTCGGCGGTAATGGCCGGGGACTTTACCGTAACCACAACCGACGATGCAGGCGGTACCACATGCACGGCCTCGGTCTGCAGCCTGCGCGCGGCAATTGCTGCGAGCAACGAAACATCCGACTCCGACACCATCACCCTCGCCGATGCCGGAACAATTGAACTCAACGCGCCCCTCCCCGCGATTTCCGGTGAGCTGACCATCCTCGGCCCCGGCGCGGACGAGCTCCTGATTGAAGGCAGCTCTGCCTTCGAGCTCACGGACGGTTCGCTCACCATCACGGATGTCTACTTGAGTGGTGAGGGCCCGCTCATCACCGCACGCGCGGGAAGTGTTACCCTTGCCGGGCTGAGCATTGACGCACGCAGCGGCGCAGCTATTGCCCTCGATGAAGGCGCCACGCTCCTGA
>JAGRBM010000376.1 GCA_020434085.1 Chrysiogenia bacterium
ATCCAGCAGTCCGGAGCGCTCCAGCAGGGCGGAGAGGTCGGGTTCGCGGCCCATGAACTTCTTGTAGAGGTCCATCGGGTCCTCGGCATCGCCGTTGGCCAGCACGCTCTCGCGGAAGGCGCGTCCCACCTCGCGATTGAAGATCCCCTCGGCCTTGAAGCGCGTGAAGGCGTCGGCATCGAGGACCTCCGCCCACTTGTAGGAGTAGTAACCCGCGGCATAGGCAACGGGTCCGGCAAACAGGTGGGTGAAGCCGCAAATCATCGCGTAGTCGTCGGGCAGCGCCGTCGTGGCGAACTCGGCGAGTACGTCGCGCGCGTAGGGAAGGACATCGCCGTGCTGCTCGGGGTCGTATTCGGTGTGGATCTTGAGGTCCACGGTCGCAAAGCCGAGCTGGCGCATCATGGCGTTGGCGCTTCGGAAATTGCGCGCGCGCAGCATCTTTTCGAAAAGATCGTCAGGGATCGCATCCCCGGTCTCATAATGCCGGGCGAAGAGATCGAGCGCCTCTTTTTCCCAGCACCAGTTCTCCATGATCTGGGAGGGAAGTTCCACGAAGTCCCAGGCCACGTTGGTGCCCGAGAGGCTGCGTAGCTCCACGCGGCTGAGCGCGTGGTGGAGCAGGTGGCCGAACTCGTGGAAGAGCGTCTCCACGTCCCGGTGGGTGAGCAGCGCGGGTTTGCCGCCTACCGGCGGCATCATGTTGCCGTTGATCCCGCCAAGGTGGGGAATAAAACCCTTGCCCGCCGGCCCCCCCGTGAGCAGGTCGGTCATCCACGCGCCGCCGCGCTTGTTGTCGCGCGGAAATAGATCGGCGTAGAACGAAGCGATGTGGGTGCCGTCCTCTTCGAGGATGTCGTAGGTGCGCACATCCTTGTGCCAGGTCGGCAGCTTTTCGGTCGGAACAACCTGAATGCCGTAAAGACGATTTACGATCTCGAACATGCCCTTCAGGACATTCTCCATCGGGAAATAGGGGCGCACTTCTTCTTCATCGAAGGCGTAGAGGGCTTTTCGCTGCTTTTCTGCGTAGTAGCCCACATCCCAGGGGTTGAGATCCGGGGCGTCCTGGCCCTCGATCTCCTTGCGGAAGGCGCGCAGGTCTTCATTCTCGCTCCGGAATGCTTCTTCGCTCTTCTCGCGCAGCTCTTCGGTGAACTTCTTGGCCGCCGCGCCCTCGCGCGCCATGCGATCGTCGAGCACCAGATCGGCGAAGTTTGCAAAGCCCAGCATGCGGGCCCTCTTCTCGCGCAGCTCGCGGATCTGTTTGATCAGCCCGGAGTTGTCTGTCTCCCCACCGGTCGCACGGGTGTTGTAAGCAGTCCAGACGCGCCGGCGGATCTCGGCATCATCGATGTAGGTCATCAGTGGGATGAAGCTCGGGGCCTGCAGGGTGAAGCGCCAGCCCGCCTTGTCGCGAGATTCGGCGTCGGCGCGCGCGGCCTCAATGGCCGAGGCCGGCAGGCCGGCGAGTTTTGCCTCATCGGTGACGTAGATCTCGTAATCGACGGTGGCATCGAGCACGTTCTGGGAGAACTTGGTCGTTAGTTTCGAGAGCTCGACATCAATGCTCGCGAGCTCCTTCTTTTTCTCGGGCGGCAGGTCGGCGCCCTCGCGGCGAAAGTCGGCAATGGTTTTCTGCAGGTAGCGTTTGCGGATGCCGGTCAGTGCCTTCGCCTCGTCGGTCTCCGAGTAGTCGCGCAGCGCCTTCCAGAGGTCTTCGTCGAGCACGATGCTTGAGTAGAACTCGCTCACGGGCTGTTGCACGGCGTTGTAGGCCTCACGGAATTCGGGCGTGGTGGCCAGCGACTCGATGTTGCTGATGACTGACATGGCCTCGTGCAGGTCGTGGGTAATGGCCTCGAAGGCCAGCATGGTGTTCTCGAAGGTACGCGGGCTGCTCACGGTCTTGACCGCCTCAAGCTTCACGCGGGCCCGCTTGAGCAGCGCATCGATGCCGGGCTCCACATGGGCAGCCTCGATCCTGTCGAAGGGGATCTCGAAGGAGAGATTGAGAAGTGGGTTGTCGCTCGTGCTCATCGCGCTCGGCCTCTTTCAGGGAACGTCCGGTCTTTGCGTATCCAGCCTGATGGATAGCAGCGCCCGGGGGGCCGGTCCACCGGGTTACCCCCGGGCGTTGGCCAGCCGTGCAGCGCTGCGATACTCTGGAGCGGCCTGGAAACAGCTCCAACCCGGCCGGTGGCGGGTTGCCGGTGCTCTGCTCTGGAGGGGGAGAGATGTACGAGTCAGTCGTGAGTGAGGCGGGCTTTGCTGATCGCTTGCCGGGTCCGGTCCGCCGCGTGTGGGATGCGCTTGGCGCCCTGCCCGAAGGGCGTGAGCCCGATGAACGGGTCTTCTTCGTTGCCGCGCGTATCCGCCTGTTCTTTTCGATCTTTTTCGGCGCCTTCTACTGGAATCACTATTTCGTTGCGCACGCCGATCCGTTCTACCGGGCCGAGGGGCTGCGCCTGTTCTATCTGATCGATACCCCGCTGCGACTTCTGTGGATGGGCGGTGCGGCCTGGGTGTTGGCATTCAAGCCCGGCCGGGCCTGGCTCGGGCGGCTCAACTACCTGGCCATGAGCGTCGAGGTGCTGATCGTCTGCAACATCGTGATCTCCACCGGATCGATGAGCAGCGCGTTCCTGTGGGCCTACCCGGTGGTGCCCATCGTCAACCGCATCGCATTCGGGCGTGCGGCGGGAATCTATTCCACTTCACTCTCGGCGGTGATGATGGCGCTGGGGGCCACGCTCACGATCAAGGGCGTGCTGCCCGAGGCCACCTGGTACGCTGACTACTCACGCGCGACCTTTGCCAATCCGGATGTCTATTTCATGTCGGTCATGCTCGTTTTCGATGCGCTGCTGCTCGGCCCCGTGCTGGGAGAGTGGGCGATGCACCTGGCCGAGCGGCGCGAGAAAGAGCTGCGTGCCGCGCTCGAAGAGATCGAGCGCAAGCAGCGCGCCCTGGTCGAGGCCGAAGCGCTCGCCGCCATCGGTGAGTTCGTGCGCGGCGCCGCCCATGAGATCGGCAATCCGCTCTCCAGCGCGCGCAGTGTGATCGAGAGTGCCCGCGAGGAGCTGGCCGCCGACGAGAGCGCTGATCTACCCGCCTCGGCCCGCGCCGAACTGGTCGAAGATCTGCAGATGGCGGGGCTCGCCCAGCAGCGCGTGGCGGGCATTGTCTCGATTCTGCACGAACTCTCGGTGCACACGGAGGTTAAGCCCGGGCGCTTCGAGCTGAGCCGCGCACTTGCCGTGGGCGCCGCGGGCGTGGAGACCCGCGGGGAGTTGCCGGGCGTCGTGATTGATGGCAATGAAGGACAGCTCGGCGATGCCATTGCGCGCATCGTCGAGAACGCGCGGCAGTTCGGTGCCGGTAAGGTCTGGATCGAACTGGCGCTTGATGAGGAAGGCCAGGCCCGCGTGCGCGTCTGCGATGACGGCCCGGGATTCGATGAGGGCGCGCTCGCCCATGCGGCCGAGCCCTTCTTCACGACCCGCAAGGCCGAGCGGGCGCACCTGGGGCTGGGGCTCTTTATCGCGCGCGTCATCGCGGGGCGCATGGGTGGTCTGCTCGAAGTCGCCAACGGTGATGCGGGCGGCGCGCGGGTGAGCATTCATCTGCCCGCGGCCGCGCCAGCGCCGGAGAGCGCAAGCTGAATTTCGGAGCGATTCGGTGAGTTCAAGAAAAGCACTTGTTCTCGAAGGCGGCGGGATGCGCGGCATCTTTGCCTCGGGCCTGCTCGATGTCTTCCACGAGCGCGAGTTCCTTCCCTTTGACCTGGTGATCGGTACCTCGGCGGGTGCGTGCACGGGGGCGTGCTTCCTGGCGAACCAGCATCGGCGCAACTACCGCGTCTTTGTGAACTACATGGCGAGCGGGCGTTTCAAACAGCCGCTGCAGTGGCTTCGCGGCGGCAGCTACGTCGATCTCGACTGGCTCTGGGACGTGCTCGCCCAGGAAGATCCGCTCGACTGCGAGACCGCGCTCCATCGCGAGCACGTGGAGTTCCTCGCGGTTGCCACCTACGGCGATACCGGCGAGCCCGCCTACATCAATCCCACCCCCGAAACGCTGCTGGAGATCATCAAGGGCTCGAGCGCGCTGCCGATCATCTATCGCGGGGAGAACCTGTATGAGGGGCGCCCGCTGGTCGACGGCGGCGTCGCCGATCCCATCCCCGTGCAGAAGGCCTACGAGATGGGCGCGCGCGAGATCATGGTCGTACGCTCGCGCCCTGCGCAGTATCGAAAATCCGAGGGACTCGAAAGCAGGTTGAGCGCCGCCATCTTCCGCAAGACTCCGGGGCTTGCGCAGGCCGTGCGCACCTCGCCGCGACGCTACGCGGCCGCCGTCGATTTCATTGAAGCGCCCCCAGAGGACGCCCGCATCCTGCACGTGGCCCCGCCTGCGCTCCTTCAGACCGGGCGGCTGACCCAGGACAAGAACAAGCTGAAGAGCGACTACGAGCTGGGTCGCCGCGTGGCCGAGCAGGCCATCGTCGACTGGGAAAAGCTGCTGGGGTAGGGGCTTGGCTCGCCAAGCCCGTGCCTGGAGCGGCACCTTCCGGTCCCCTACCCGTGGCGGGGAGGGCAGGGAGGGGTAGTGTTGAGCCCGCACGAAGCGACCCCCTCCAGCCTTCGGCCACCTCCCCCGCCACGGGGGAGAAGGCCCTGAGAGCGCCGCGGAACAAATCCCTTGACGCCCGAAAGTTGACGATGTTAACATTGGGGCTGTTGCCGGGACACTGAGCGATGCCCGGCGGAGGAGGGTTGCATGGCTGCTTCGAGTTCCGCTGCACGGGTGATGGAGAGCGCATTGCGTTTTGAACCGGGAATGGGCTGGCGCCTGGCAAACCGCGACTTGCCGCGTGAACACGGCTTTGAGACGCTGGAGGTCGAGGGCAAGCTGCCTGAGGATCTTTCGGGCGCGCTCTATCGCAACGGGCCGGGGATCTTCTCGAACTTCGGAAATCCCTACAAGCATCCTTTCGATGGGGACGGGTCCATCACCGCGGTCCGCATCGGCGGCGGCCGCGCCGAGGGTGCCTGCCGCATCGTCGAGACCCGCGCGCTCAGGCACGAACGCCGCGAGGGCAAGGCCCTCTACCGCGGCTTCGGCACGTTGCCGCCGGGGCTGCGCCGCTTCACTCTCAAGTTCAAAAATGCGGC
>JAGRBM010000377.1 GCA_020434085.1 Chrysiogenia bacterium
GTGATGCGATGGACAGCACCATCCGTCTCGACGAGAAGGAGCTTGACGATGCCCGCTGGTTCAGTGCCGAGGACGCGCGGCTGATGCTGGACCGGCGCCATCCCGACGGGCTCTATGCGGCCAATCCGATGGCCATCGCCCACCATTTGGTGAGACTGGCGGTTGAGCGGTGATCAGACTGGCGGCAGCCGGCAAGTCTGCGGCGTCAGGCCGGCATCATGCGGCGGGCAATCTCGGCACGGAAGGGTGATGCCCGGTAGGTGCCAAGAATGCGCAGATAGCTCGAGAAGAATTCAAGCTCTTCGAGGGCGAGGCGCACATTGCGCTCGGCCGGATGGCCCTCGATATCGGCATAGAATTGGGTGGCCGAGAACTGACCTTCGAGCTGATAGGATTCGAGCTTGGTCATGTTCACGCCATTGGTGGCAAACCCGCCCATCGCCTTGTAGAGGGCGGCCGGCACGTTTCGAACCCGGAATACGAAAGTCGTCATCACGGAGTGCCCATCGGCTGCGGCATCCTGGGGTTCGGGTGAGAGGATCACGAACCGCGTGGTATTGTGCGCTTCATCCTCGATATTCTCGCGGATGACCTTAAGCCCATAGATTTCGGCGGCAAGACGGGTGGCAATCGCGGCCCGCGACGAATCGCGCGACTGGGACAGTTCCCTCGCAGCTCCTGCGGTATCGGCCGCGACGACCGGTTTGACTCCCAATTCACGGATGATGTTGCGGCACTGGCCGAGAGCGTGAACATGACTATGAACGGTCTTGATCCGGGCCGGATCGGCCTCCGGCACGATCATCAACTGGTGATGGACAGGTAGGAAATGCTCGCCAATAATGTGCAGGTTGGAGCGCGGCAATAGGTGATGGATATCGGCAACGCGCCCGGCTACGGAGTTATCGATCGGGATCATGGCGAGCTGCGCTTCGCCATCCTGGACAGCCTGGAACGCATCTTCGAACGTACCGCAGGAATGCGGTTCGCAGGACGGGTAGACCTCCAGACAGGCAATATGGGAGTTGGCGCCGGGTTCGCCCTGGTAGGCGATCTTCAGTGTCATGCGGGGGTCCTCAGGAGCTTGCGTGCAGTTTCAAGGTCGCCAGGCGTGTCGACACCAAGCGGCACGGAGTCGACGCTGACAACCACGATACGCATGCCATTATCAAGGGCGCGCATCTGTTCGAGCTTGCGGGCCTCTTCATGCGCCGATATCGGCAGGCTGACAAATCTCTCGAGCGTGGCGCGGCGGTAGGCGTAGACTCCGATGTGGTGCCAGTAGGGTGGGGTATGGTCCGGACGAATCTCGCGGACGAAGTCGCGAGCGAAAGCGACTTCCCGACCCTCGTTGAGGGGTGCAATCGCCTTCACGATATTGCGGTTTAAGGCGTCGCCTTCGGTGCTGATAGGCGCGGCGATGGTCGAAATATCAGCTTTCTCGTTCACGAGGCCCGCCAGACAGCGGCGGATCGCCAGCGCATCGATCGTCGGGAGGTCACCCTGGAGATTGACAACAAAGCGGAAGCGGCCGCCAGGATCGCGTAACCGGAGGGCTTCCGCCACGCGGTCGGACCCGGAGGGATGAGATGGATCGGTTGCAATTGCATCACCGCCGTGGGCCCGTATCGCATCGGCGATCTCGGTCTCTGCTGCGGCCACCAGAACCTGGCCGATATTGGCCTCCAGCGCCCGTTTCCAGACGTGGACAATCATCGGAAGCCCGTTAATATCGGCGAGGGGCTTTCCCGGCAATAGCGTGGCCACCATCCTGGAGGGGATGACGATGATGGTATTCTGGTTTTCGATCATGGATTTAGGCGAAAGCGCGGCAAATTGCTCAATAAGCTCTTATACGTATTGCGGTTGGGATGAGAAACAATTAGTTTCCGCGCCCA
>JAGRBM010000378.1 GCA_020434085.1 Chrysiogenia bacterium
CCGTGGTTTCAAGCTCTGGTTCTCTCTTCGAGCCAGTCCAGCACGATGGGCACCACTTCGGTCTTCACAAATCGCCCGAGTACCAGGTCGGCGTGGCCGTAGTCGTGGGTGTAGCCCTGCTTCTTGCCCAAGATGTGCATCGTCTTGTCCTCGGAGGAGATGCGATCGAAGGCCGCGCGCACGTCGCGGGGCATGACAAGGAAGTCACGCGAGCCGGCCAGCAGGAGCGCCGGGTGGCGGATCGTCCTGAGCTGCTCGGCGTAGCTCACCTTTCCATCGCGCGAGCGGAAACCGCGCTCCTTGATGAACTGGATTCCCAGCGAAACCTCGCCGCCTGAGATATCGTCGAGCACGTTGTGGAAGAGCATCGCCGCGTCACGGGCGCTCATGTTTTCCTTGCTGTAGATCGGATTGGGAACAAAGGGATGGAGCGCCAGCACCGCGCCTGACGCAGCCCAGGCGCCCAGGCGCACCGGGAAGTGGGGAATGAGGCTCGCCGGGCCCGAAAGCGCGCCCGCGAGTTTCCACGCCCAGAAACGGTTGTCGATAAAGGTGGGAGAGCCAATGGTGATCAGGTTCTCCACATCGTCTCCGGCTGTCGTTCCAAGATGCGCGTAGATCACCATCCCGCCCATGGAGTGCCCGATCCAGTCGACCTTCTTCGAGCTGCCGCGATCGCGGACGAAATTGATGGCCGCGGGCAGGTCGTGGTGGACGTAGTGGTCGAAATCCCAACGGACCTTCACCGCCTTCCAGGGCTCGAGCGCCGGGACGCGGTGGGACTGGCCGTGGCCGCGCATCTCGAGCACCCACACGTCGCGCCCCGCGCTGGCGAGCGCCTGCGCAAAGCTGCGTTCGGGAGAGATGTCCCAGAAGTGGCGGTTGCAGGCGATGCCGTGACACAGGATGATCGGATTGCCCCGACGGGGTCCGCGCGGCAGGTAGCGATGAAGCGCCACATTTGCGCCGTCGTCAGTGGGAACCACATGCGTCTCATCGAAGCTGTGACGGGGGATCAGCAGGCGGCTCGTGATGGCCTGCCCGAGCACGGGAACAACCGCCAGTGCATGGGCCATCCGCCGCATCACGCGACGCGAGACCTTTGCGAGAGATCGCTCCTCTCGCTGGACGAGACTGGTGTTCGGGTCGCTCATGGTGTTCTGCCCCGCTTGCTTGCGCGCTTGCCTGATGATGCGTCGATTCTGCCCCTTGCTCCCCCGCCGCGCAAGTGGACGCCGATTACCGGTGCGAAGGGTTTTGCGCGTGCCCTGCTCCTCCACCGCGAGGGCAGGCCACCCGGGGTGTTGCGGTGCATGAGGGTGCGGCAGCGCCCTACCCGGTGCGAAAAAACTTTCCGTCTGGACAGCATGCATCAGGGTCTGATAACCCTCGCCCGCGGGCTTTCGAGGGCGCGTGAAACTCGATTGCCTTCCCGCACGCGGCAATCACCCGAAACGAGGAATCAATTCATGGCGGACTGGGCACTCATTCTTGGCGCATCCAGCGGTTTTGGCGAGGCCATCGGCCTGGAACTGGCGAGCAAGGGCTTCAACATCTTCGGCGTTCATCTCGACCGCAAGGCCACCCTGCCCAATGCCGAGCGCATCGAAAAGGAAATGCAGGACAAGGGCGTGAAGACGAAGTTCTTCAACGTCAACGCCGCCGATCCCGAGAAGATCGCCGACGTGCTTGACACCATCAAGGGGACCATCGGTTCGGGAGAGCAGGTCCGCGTGATGCTGCACTCCATCGCATTCGGAACGCTCAAGCCCCTTGTCGATGTCGCCAACCCCGAAAAGCAGGACCAGATCAGCAAGCCCCAGCTCGACATGACCGTCGACGTGATGGCCAATAGCCTCATTTATTGGGCGCAGGGCGTAATCGCCCGCGACCTGATGCGCGAGCACGGGCGCATCTACGCCATGACCAGCTCGGGTGGCACGCGCGTGTGGCCCAAGTATGGCGCCGTCTCAGCCGCCAAGGCCGCGCTGGAAAGCCACTGCCGCCAGCTCGCGCTGGAGCTTGCGCCCCGCACCATTGCCGTCAACGCCGTGCGCGCGGGCGTCACCGACACCCCGGCCCTTCGCAAGATTCCGGGCTCGGATGAAATGATCAACATCGCCAAATCGCGCAACCCCTATGGGCGACTCACCACCCCGCAGGACGTGGCCAAGTGCATCGGCGCCCTTGTCGATCCGGCCACCGACTGGCTCACCGGCAATACGCTTGGCGTCGACGGCGGCGAAGACGTCATCGGCTAATAGCGGCCACACAGGCAGGACACCTTTGAAACATCTGCGAATCATCGGCACCGGCAGCGCGGTGCCCGCCAAGGTCATGCGCAATGCTGACTTTGAGAAAACTCTCGACACCAACGACGAGTGGATCCGTGCGCGCACGGGCATCGAGGAGCGGCGCATCTCGGCTGACTCCGAAAGCAGCGCCACCTTTGCGGTGGACGCCGCGCGCCGCGCCATCGAGGCGGCCGGAATCTCCCCCGGGGAGATCGACGCCATCTTGGTGAGCACCGTGACCCCCGACATGATCATGCCCAGCACGGCGGCCATGGTGCAGCACGAGCTGGGCGCGGCCAATGCCTACGCCTTCGACCTGAGCGCCGCGTGCGCGGGTTTCGTCTACGGCGCGCACACCGCCTGGGGCCAGCACCTCACCGGCTCTGCCGACACGATCCTTCTGATCGGCGTCGATACGCTCACAAAATATTGCGACTTTACCGACCGCGGGACCTGCATCCTCTTCGGGGACGGCGCGGGCGCCGTGGTGCTGCGCGCCGAAGAGGGCGAGCGCGGCATCGTGGGCAGCAAGCTCTACACCGATGGCAGCGCCTGGGAGACCCTTTACGTCGCCGACTCCGGAAGCCGCAATCCCAGCGGCGTCGATGAGAACGGCAATCGCACCAACTTCATCCACATGGATGGACGCGAAATCTTCCGGCGCGCCGTCCGCGGCATGGCGAGCGCCTGCACCGAGCTGCTCGAAGAGAGCGGCGTGAGTCAGGATCAGATTCGCTGGCTGATTCCCCACCAGGCCAACAAGCGAATTGTCTCGGCCGTGGCCGACCAGCTCGACTTTCCGCTTGAGCGCGTGTTCATCAACCTCGAGAAATACGGCAACACCTCGGCCGGATCGATCCCCATTGCGCTCGACGAATGCGCGCGCCAGGGGCTCATCGATGAGGGCGACTATCTGCTCTTTGCTGCCTTCGGCGCGGGCCTTGCCTGGGGCACCACCCTGATTCGGTGGTGAGAGCCCTGCACGCGGGGGCTCAAATGCCCGCGATGACTGGGAAAAACACTGCGAAGGCCGCTACGCAGGGCGCAAAATCTTTCTATCTTGAAGTGCCCGCCGAGCTTCCGTATAACGCCTCCAAGTGAGAGCTGACCCGCCGCATTCCGGCGCAGGACTTCGGATCTTTTCGTGAGCAATCTCCCCACAGCATTTCTGTTCCCGGGCCAGGGCGCCCAGGTCGTCGGTATGGGCAAGGATCTCTATGACGCGCACCCCGTCGCGCGCGAGTGCTTCGAGGCCGCTTCCGAGGCCATCGGCACCTCGCTCGAGAAGCTCTGCTTCGAAGGCCCCGCCGAGGAACTCACCCTGACCGAGAACGCGCAGCCCGCCATCCTGACCGCTTCGGTCGCCGCGTGGCGGGTGTTCACCCAGAGTTACGATGCCAGCGCCGTGGCCGTCGCTATGGCCGGTCACTCGCTGGGCGAGTATTCAGCGCTGGTCGCGGCCGGGGCCGTGAGCCTCGAAGACGCTGCGCGCATCGTGCGTGCCCGCGGCACCGCCATGCAGAAAGCCGTTCCGGCGGGCCGGGGCAAGATGGCCGCGATCATGGGCCTGGAGCCTGAGAAGGTTCTCGCCATCTGCGAGGCCAGCGCCGGAGATGAAGTTGTCGCTCCGGCCAATCACAATGCCCCGACCCAGATCGTCATCGCCGGAAGCGCCGCCGCCGTGGAGCGCGCCTGCCAGGCAGCCGTTGCCGAAGGCGGCAAGGCGATCCCGCTTGAAGTGAGCGCCCCCTTCCATTGCTCGCTCATGCAGCCGGCCGCCGAAGAGCTGAAACCCGTTCTGGCGCAGGCTACGTTCACCGAATCGAAGATCCCCGTCATCCGCAACGTCGATGCCGCCCCCCACGGCAGCGCCGATGAGATCCGCGAAAAACTCTACGAGCAGGTGACCTCCCCGGTTCGCTGGGTGGATACCGTGATGAAGCTGCAGCAGCTTGGCGCCAAGCGCTTCGTCGAGGTCGGCC
>JAGRBM010000379.1 GCA_020434085.1 Chrysiogenia bacterium
GGCGATGACGTAGGGTGGAACCCCCTCGTCCTTGGAGAGCTGGAGGCGCCAGGCGCGCAGCTCGTCGAAGAGGCGCTTGGCATCGGGAGAGAACTCGGCAGAGGCCACGACCTTGCGCTTTCGCGCCATGCGGCTCTCGGAGGCTTCGGGCCGGTGCGCCGGCGGCAGCACGAGGCGGGCAGGGCGCTCGCCTTTCATCACGGTGATGCCTTCCTCGGTAAGAAACACCAGCGGGTGCTCGCCGCCGGTAAAGCCCACCCAGCCGGCGGTCACGCAGCGACGCAGCAGGCGGGTAAGCCAGTCCTCGGAGTGTTCCTTGAGAATGCCGTAGGTGCTGAGCTGGTCGAGGCCCGCGCGCTGGAGCCGCTCGTCCTTCGCGCCGCGCACGAGCTTGGCGGCGGCGTTGAGGCCGAACTTGTGCTGCACGCGCGCCACGCCCGAGAGCGCCTTGCGGACCAGGAGGCTGACCTCTTCGGCATCCTGCTCGGTCTGGTCGAGCGACTCGCACACATCGCAGCGCCCGCAGCCGCCGAGCGCTTCGGCCTCGTCACCGAAGTAGCGGAGGATCGCATCGTGGCGGCAGCTTCCGCCCTCGGCCCAGCGCATGAGTTCGAGAAAGAGGTTCCACTTGTGCTCGATGACGCGCGGGTCGGGCGCGCGCCCGTCCATGTCGGACTCCAGCAGTCTTCGCCGGCGCGGCATGTCGTTGGGCGCGCTGAGCATGAGGCCCCACGCGTCGCGCCCGTCGCGCCCGGCGCGACCGACTTCCTGGTAGTAGGCCTCGATCGATCCGGGCGGCCCCAGGTGAATGACCGCGCGCACGTCGGAGCGATCGATGCCCATGCCGAACGCGTTTGTCGCGGCGATGACTTCGAGGCTTCCGTTGGAGAATCCGCGCTGCACGCTCTCGCGAAGATTGGGCGAGAGCCCGGCGTGGTAGCTGCCCGCCTTCCACCCGGCGTCGATGAGGCGCTGGGCCTCTTCCTCGGCCATGCGGCGCGTGGGCGAATAGATGATCGCCGCGCCGCGGTCGCTGCCCGGGCCGCCGAGCGCCTCGGCCAGCAGCGCATCGACGCGGCGGCAGCGGTCGGCCTTGCCGCTCACCTCGGCGGCGCGCAGCCGCAGGTTGGGTCGCGCAAAGCCGCGCACGTGCTGGGGGGTGTCGGTGCCAAGGCCGAGCTTGGCGACGATCTCGTCGCGCACCACCGGCGTGGCGGTCGCGGTGCAGGCAATCACCCGCGGGCTGCCGCGCACCAGGGCAAGCATCTCGCCGATCTGCGCATACTCGGGGCGGAAATCGTGCCCCCACTCGCTGATGCAGTGGGCCTCATCGACCGCGACGAGCGGGCAGTCGATCTGCGAGAGCAGCTCGCGAAAGCCCTCGAAGGCAAGGCGCTCTGGCGCGACGTAGACGATCTTGTACTGGCCGCGGCGCAGGTTCGAAAGGCGCTCGCGCATGTCGTCGGGACTCAGCGTGGAGGCGATGAAGGTCGCCGCAATGCCGCGCTCTTCGAGGGCGCGCACCTGGTCGTTCATCAGCGCGATGAGCGGCGAAATGACCAGCGTCGTCCCCGGCAGCACGACCGCCGGGAGCTGGTAGGTCAGCGACTTGCCCCCGCCCGTGGGCGCCACCAGCAGGACGCGGCCCTCCTCGATCAGCGTCTCGACGGCCTCGCGCTGGCCCGGGCGAAAGCGCTCGTAGCCAAGGAGGGCGAGCCCTTCTTCGAGTTGTTCATTGATGGCGCTGGCTTCGGCGGCAGGGGACATGGCCCCTATCTAGGTGGAATGGGGGCGACACTCAAGGGGGCGCTAGCTGCCCTTGCCGAGCTCCCGCGCGATGGGCGGCAGTTCGAGCTGCAGCTCGGTGGGCTGCGCGGCGCGCATCATTTCGAAGAGGATGCCCTCGCGAAGGCCCAGCTTGACGGCGTGGACGTAGTCGACGCCCAGGTGTTCCATGAGCCCTTCGAGCACAACAGCGCCTGCGACGATGATGTCGGCGCGGCGCTCGTGAAAGAACTTGTAGCGCTTCTTCGCCGTCATCTCGGCGAGCTCTTCGACGGCGATGGAGAAGTCTTCCGCCGGCACGGTCTTGCTCATCTCGCAGGGAGTGAAGTCGGCGAGCGCGCGGATCGTGCCCGAGCTTCCGTAGGCGTGGGTGAGATGGTCCCAGCCCTCGCCGGGGAGGTTGGCGGCGATTTGCTCGCGCACATACTCACGCATCATCTCGAGCTGCTTTTCTGGCACGAAGTCAGCGGCGTTGAAGAGCTCGGTCAGTCGCACGGTGCCGAGCTTGAGGCTGTAGAGATCGATGGGATCGTCGCCGCGGGCGTGAATGACCTCCGTCGATCCCCCGCCGATGTCGAAGACAATCGACTCGTCGGAACGGGACTTCCAGTGGAGCACGCCCTTGCAGATGAGGGCGGCTTCCTCGATGCCGGAGATGACTTCCAGGTGGATGCCGGTTTCCTTCTCGATCCGCTCCTGCACCTTGTCGGCGTTGCGCGCCTCGCGCATGGCGCTCGTTGCGACGGCACGGACCTGCGCGCCCCAGCGTTCGCAGAAGGCGGCATAACCCCCGATCGTCTCAACGAGCCGGTCGGCGACGGGCCTTGCCATCTTGCCGGTCTCGAAGACGCCCTCGCCGGGGCGGATCGCCTCGCGGGACTTGTGGACCGTGGAGAAGGAGCCGTCCGGGCGCAGCGTGACCATCTTCAGGCGCGAGGCATTGGTGCCCACGTCGATGGCGGCGAAGATCTTGCTGCTCTGTGCGGTGGCGCTCACGCTGCTGGTTCTCCCTGCGGCGCCTCCGGCGGGGCCGGAAACGCGGACCACGATTCTGCCGGGCAGGCAGAATCGGCTCTAACCCTGATTAAAGTCAGGGCAGACCCCCTGGATTCAAGTACAATAGGGCTCTTGAGTAGGAATTGTAACACCTTTGTCGATTTCCGCCCCTAGGATGGGCATGCGGGCCGGGACCCGAAAGCATTTTCGAAAAATGCGTAAAACAGCCAGGATGTCATTGGTGAGCGAGAAAGACCTCAACGAACCCGAATTGTACATCAACCGCGAACTCTCGTGGCTGGAGTTCAATGCCCGCGTGCTCGAGGAAGCGCTCGATCCCGAGCTGCCCCTCTATGAGCGCATCAAGTTCCTCGGCATTTTTTCCTCCAACCTCGATGAATTCTTCATGGTGCGCGTCGCCGGTCTCAAGCAGCAGTTCCTGAGCGGCGTGACCGAGACGCCCGCTGATGGGAAGCTGCCTTCGGAACAGCTCGCCGGAATCAGCGCCCGGTGCCACGATCTGGTCAGTGAGCAATATCGCTGCTGGCGCGAGGAAGTCCTGCCCGCGCTCAAACAGAGCGGCGTGGAGATCGTCTCCACCGACAGGATGAGCGCCGCGCAGCGCGAGGGTGCGCTGGAGTTCTTCCGCGACACCGCGTTCCCGGCGCTCACGCCGCTGGCCGTTGATCCGGGTCACCCGTTCCCGCACCTTCGCAACAAGTCTTTGAATGTCGCGGTCATGCTCGTTCCCGATCAGCCGATCATGGGGCGCTCACCCAATGAGACCGCGTTTGCCGTGGTGCAGGTGCCCAGTATCTTCTCGCGTCTGGTGGAGCTTCCCCCGTCTCCGAAATGCACCGAGGGCGAGCACTGCAAGTCCTTCGTGTTGCTCGGCGAGCTCATCGCCATGCACGCCGGGCGGCTCTTTCCCGGTTACCGCGTGCTGGAGACCGCTGTTTTTCGCGTGACCCGCAACTGGGACATGGAGTTCGACGAGGAAGAGTCCGAAGACCTGCTCTCCACGATCGAAGAAGAGCTTCGCCGGCGCGACCGCGGCGCCGCCGTGCGCATGGAAATCAACCAGAGCGCATCGGACGAGATGCACGCCATTTTGCAGGAAGCGCTCAATCTCGAAGACTCCGACGTCTACAGCGTGGACGGACCGCTCGATCTGACCGACTTGATGAGCATCCCCAAGCTCGCGCCCAACGCCTCGTTGCAGCTCGACGTTCCCGCGCCGGTCATGCCGCGGGAATTTCGCGGCGCCGAGTCGGTCCTCTCGGTCATCCAGCAGCAGGACGTGGTGCTGCACCACCCCTACGATTCTTTTGACCCGGTCACGCGCCTGGTGGAAGAGGCCGCAGACGATCCCGACGTGCTGGCCATCAAGCAGACGCTCTATCGTACCAGTCCCGACGGGCCCATCGTGCGCGCGCTCTCGCGCGCGGCGGAAAACGGCAAGCAGGTCGCCGCGCTCGTGGAACTCAAGGCGCGCTTCGACGAAGAGCGCAACATCGCCTGGGCCAAGACGCTGGAACAGAACGGCGTGCATGTCGTTTACGGCGTCGTGGGACTCAAGACCCATTGCAAGGTCACCCTCATCGTACGCCGCGAGGGCAAGGGCATCCGTCGCTACATGCACCTGGGCACGGGCAATTACAATCCGGACACGGCCAAGCTCTATACCGATCTATCCTTCTTTACCTGCCGCAAGGAGATCGCCGAGGACGTCTCGGCCCTGTTCAACCTGTTGACGGGTTATTCGAACGCGCCCAACTGGAAGCGCCTCGCGGTGGCGCCCATCGATCTGCACAACAAGGTCCTGCGCCGGATCAAGGAAGAAGAGGACTTCGCCCAGGATGGCAAGCCCGCGCGCATCATCGCGAAGATGAACTCGCTGGTGGACCCGCGGGTGATCCGCGCGCTCTATCGGGCGAGCCAGGCGGGCGTGCAGATCGACCTCATCGTGCGCGGCATCTGCTGCCTGCGACCGGGCGTGCCCGGGGTGTCTGAGAACATCCGGGTGATCAGCATCGTCGATCGCTTCCTGGAGCACAGCCGTGTCTTTGTTTTTGGTGAGGGCGAACGTCAGCGCATCTACGCATCCTCGGCCGACTGGATGCCGCGCAACTTCCAGCGGCGGGTCGAGGTGATGTTCCCGATTGAAGACCCGGCCGGGCGCAAGCGCATCATGGAAGAAGTGCTGGGCATCTGCCTGCAGGACAATGTGAAGGCGAGAGCGTTGCAGCCAGACGGTACCTACATCCGGGTGCCTGCCGGCGAGCCCCGCATTCAGACGCAGGTTGTGCTCTCCGAGCGCGCGCGTGAGCAGCGCGTGGTCTCGGGCGCCCTCGATGGGCTGGTTGAAAAACCGGCTCCCGAGGAACAACCGGCCCAGCGCGCAGCGGGGCAGTAGGCCTCCCGGGGAGAACGAATGCTTCTCTATCTCATGCGCCACGGCATTGCCGTAGACCGCAACGACCCCAAATGCCCGCCCGAGGCAAAGCGCCCACTGACCGAGAAAGGCGTGAAGCGAACCGCCGCCGCCGTCGCGGGGCTCGCCCGCATGATCACGGCGCCCGACGTCATCGTGTCCAGCCCTTATCGGCGCGCGGGAGAAACCGCGGAGCTGGTCGCCGACGCATTCGAGCTCTCTCACAAAGACATCGTGTACACCAAAGCCCTCCTGCCGGAGGCCAATCCCTCGGAACTCTTCGCCTTCCTCGAGAAATACAACGGCCGGTCCGTCATGTGCACGGGCCATGCACCCAACCTCGACCTGGTGCTCGCCTCCGCCATCGGCGCCAAGCGCATGTCGGTGACCGGCATGAAAAAGGCGGCCGTGGCCTGCCTGAATTTCTCGGCCCTTCGCGCGGGGCTCGCCGATCTGCTCTGGCTGGCCGAGCCACGGCTGCTGCGCGCGCTCGCCGGCGAGGACTAGGCAAGGCTGCTGGACCCGTGCTCAGTGTGCGCCTAGGTTGCACACATGGTGATGAACCCCTTCCAGAACAACCGCGAAGACCCGACCGATCCGGTGGGGCTGCTCCTCGACTGTCACGCGAGAATCCGGCACTTCACCGGCGTGGCGCAGAAGATGATCGGCCCCCACGACGCAGATGACGAATCGGTGCGCCTGGCGGCCGAATCGGTGGCGCGCTACTTCGAAAAAGCTCTGCCGCTTCATGCCGAGGACGAGGACGACTCGCTGCTGCCGAGGCTGGAGAGCGCGGGAGTCGCGTGCGAGACCGAGCGCATGCACGCCGAACACGCGGAGATCCATTCTTTGATCGGCGAGCTGCTTCCCTCGTGGAAGAAGCTGATCGATGAGCCCGCATCGCTGCCGGAGCTTCGCGAGCAGCTCGCCGGGTCAACCCGGCGCCTCTCGGAGGTGTTCGAGAAACACCTTGCCTACGAGGAAGCCGAGCTCTTCCCCCATGTGGGTGGCGTGCTCGACGAAGCGCTGCGCCGCAAGATCTTCTCCGAAATGCGCGCGCGCCGCGCGCCCTGAAGCCTGTCGCAGCGAAAGGGCCTGCCGCGACGATTGTAACCTATATATGGCGTCCCAAAGGGAACTTGGGCGTTGACCGCGCCGGCTGCGTTGGCTTCAATCGCCTGCCATGGACCCGGTAACCCAGGGCGCCCTTGGCGCCGCGGCGGCGCAGGCCGTGCTCGGTGGCAGGAAAGAGATTCCCGCCGGGGCCCTGTGGCTGATGGGAGCGGCCGGCGGAATGGCAGCCGACCTCGATGTGCTCATTCGCAGCGCCGAGGACCCGCTTCTCAAGATCCTCTTCCACCGCCATTTCACTCACTCGCTGATTTTCATTCCCATCGGCGGACTCATCTGCGCGCTGCCCTGGCTCATCCCGAAAAAATACCGGCCCCACTGGCGGCAGGTCCTTGCCGCGACGACCATCGGTTACGCCACCCACGGGGTACTCGATGCCTGCACGACCTACGGCACGTTGCTGCTCTGGCCCTTCTCGGACCACCGGGTGAACTGGGGGCTCGTCTCGGTCATCGATCCGATGTTCACGTTTCCGCTGATTGCCGCAGTGGTGATCGCGGCGCGAAGAAAGCTTGCGCGCCCGGCAATCGCAGGGCTGGCCTGGTGCCTGCTCTACCTGAGTCTGGGCGGGATGCAGCATTACCGCGCCCACAGCGTGCAGGAGCGCCTTGCCGCAAAGCGCGGCCACACCATCGAGCGCTCCGATGTCTTCGTCTCCTTTGCCAACAACATCACCTGGCGCTCGGTCTATGAAGCGGGCGGGGTGCTCTATGCCGACAAGATCCGCGTGCCCTGGCTGGGGCGCGGCCGCGCCAGTGAGGGAGAGACCCGCGCAGCGCTGGACGCATCGCGCCTGCCGGCCGGGGTGCAGAGCAACCCCGAGACCGCCCGGGCCCTGCGGCTCATCAAGTGGTTTGCCGCCGACTGGGTGGCCCAGGACCCCGAAGATCCGGCCGTCGTGGGGGACCTGCGCTACTCGTTTTCGCCCGAGCAATTTTCGCCCATCTGGGGCGTGCGCCTCAAACCCGGTGATCGGGACCGGCCGGTGGAGTGGGTGAACAACCGCCGCAAGCGCTCCATCGATACCCGGCACATCGTTCAGCTCGTATTCGAGGACGGCCCGAGGCCGATCTATTTCGAGTGAGAAATTCCCGACCGCCGGTCGGAAATCAGAGTGCAAACCGGCCCGCAACCCAAAGAGTTGGCGCCGGGCCCCCGGTGGGCTAAAGAACGCGCCGACGCGTCACCCCCGGGCGGGGGATTCCCGAGCAAGGAAACCAGAATTCTGGACCTCACCACGCAAACGCAGCTCGCCAGTGCCCTGGTACTGGGGCCGGCCCTTGCCGGAGCGGTCATCGTCGCGGCCCCCCGCATGGGAAAGCCCGCTGCGGTGCTGGGAACCGCCGCGTCGCTGCTCTCCTTTGTCATCGCGCTCAGCCTGCTGGTCGCCAAAAAATGGGGAGTAGGGCTGGCGTGGGACTGGGCGCCCGAGGTCTACGTCCAGGTGGCCTGGCGGCTGGAATTCGCGCCGCTGGCGCTGGCCGCGCTGGTGAGCGGCATCGGCGCCCTGGTGCTGCAATACGCCGGCGCCTACTTCGGTCCGAGCCTCAAGGGCAACCGCGCCGTGGGCACCCTGGCCCTGTTCGAGGCCGCGATGCTGGGCCTCGTTCTCTCCGACAATCTCTTCGCGCTCTTTGTATTCTGGGAACTGACGGGGCTTTGCTCGTTCTTCCTCATTGCGACTGATGCCGACAAGCGCGACGACGCCTTCCCTGCGGCGCAGCAGGCGCTGCTGGTCACCGCCGGCGGCGGCCTGCCGATGCTGGTGGCCTTCATCTATCTGGCAATCACGCGGGACAGCGCAAGCCTCTCGGCGCTCTCGGCAATGGAGCTGCCGATTATGGCGCAGACCATCGTGCTGGCGCTCATCCTGCCCGCGGTGGTGACCAAGTCCGCGCAGGTGCCGTTCCACTTCTGGCTTCCCGGCGCAATGGCCGCGCCCACGCCGATCTCGGCCTACCTGCATTCGGCCACCATGGTGAAGGCTGGTGTCATCCTGCTGCTCTTCTTCTATCCAATTTGCGGGGCAAGTCCCCTGTGGAGCCAGGCGCTCATTCCCTTTGGCGTGGCCACCTGCCTGTGGGGCAGTTACCGCGCGCTTTGTGAGGACGACATCAAGCTGCTCATGGCCTGGTCGACCGTCTCGCAGCTCGGCCTGCTGGTCATCACGCTGGGCCTTGGAAGTGACCTCGCCGTGCGCGCGGCGGCGCTGCATCTCTTCGCCCATGCGATCTTCAAGGCGGGGCTCTTCCTGAGCATCGGCGGCATCGATCATGCCGCCCACACGCGGCTTCTCGAAAAGCTCGGCGGGATGGGCAAGAAAGTCCCCGTGCTCTTCGGCGCAGCCGGAATTCTCGGCGCGTCCATGATGGGCCTGCCGCCGGTCGCGGGCTTTCTCTCCAAGGAACTCATTGTCGAGGAAGCGCTTCACAGCGGCCTCGCGCTGCAGTGGCTTGCGCTGTTTGGCATCGTCGTCGGCTCGGTGGGCACGGTGGGTTACACCGCGCGCTTCGTGCTCGGCACCTTCACCGGCGAGCCGCGCTCCAAGAGTGCCTCGCACGCCCACTCGCCGGGTCCCGGTTTCCTGATCGGTCCCTGCGTGCTGGGCGCGCTCACCCTGCTGGGCGGCCTGATGCCGGGCCTTGTCGACCATGCGCTGCTCACCCCGTTCATGCACTCGCTAGTGGGTGAGGGCGAGGCTCACACGCATCTGGCGCTCTGGCACGGGGTGACCCCCGCGCTGCTGACGAGCCTTGGCATCGTCGCCGGCGGTTTTGCCGTGCACTTCATCCTGAAGCTTCGCCTGCTGCGCTCGGATTTTGGCGTGATGAGCGGGCCGCACGTGTTCGAAGCATTCATCGAGTGGAGCCAGAAGCTCGGCAAAGTAATGAACGCCGCGTTCGCCAACGCCGACCCGCGCATCTACTTCGCGCTGGCGATGCTCATGGGACTCGCCGGCGCGCTTCCGCTGGTGGGGAATCTCTCCAGCATGACCAGCGCGGGCGAGCTCTGGACGCCGGGCCTGTTGGTGTTGGGCATCCAGATCGTCGCGCTGGTGGTCATCATCAAGGTCAAGGCGCGTCTCTCGCGCATCCTGCTCGTCTCACTCATCGGATTCACGGTGGCCATGTTTTACAGAATGCTTGCCGCGCCCGACCTCATGCTCACGCAGGTGACGGTGGAAGTCCTCTCCACCGTGTTCATGGTGCTGGCGATTCGCTTCCTGCCCGAGAAGGAACTCACCGGCGGCTGGAGCGCGGGCGGTCATGCGCTGCGCATCGGCGTCTCGGGCCTGGTCGGCCTGCTGGCCGCGGCGCTGGCGTGGACGGCCTTCGAGAATCCGGCCGGTCTTCGCCTGACCGAGTATTTCTTTGAAGCCACGCCTGCCATCGGCAAGGGCTCGAACATGGTGAACGTGATCCTCGTCGACTTCCGCGGGCTTGATACCTACATCGAAACGACCGTTGTGCTGCTCGCCGCGCTGGGCGTGGGCGGGCTGATGGTGGGAATCGAGACCCGGCGCGGCAAGAGCGCGCCGCTTCCCGATCCCGCCAGGGAGGAAGCCAGATGAGAAGCTTCCTTCTTGAACAGCTTGCGCGGCTCATCATTCCGCTGGCCCTGCTGCTGGGGCTGAGCCTGCTGCTCAAGGGCCATCATGCCCCGGGCGGCGGATTCGTCGGCGGCCTGGCCCTCTCGGTCGCCGGGATCCTGGGCATGGCGGCCTATGGCACCAAGGTGCTGCGCGCGCGCCTTCCCTTCCAGCCCGAGCGCGTGGCTGTCGTCGGCGTCATCATCATCTTCTGCACGGTGTTTTTCCCGCTGCTCATGGGCGATCCGATGCTCACCCATCGCAGCGGCGACATCCCGCTGCTCTTCGGGCTCTCCTACCACTGGCACACCGCGCTGTTCTTCGACATCGGCGTGATGCTCGCGGTGGGCGGCGGCGGCACGGCCGCAGCGCTCTGGCTCTGGGAGCGCCACCCGCGCGAGTTCGGCATCACCCATGGGGAGAAAGACTGAGCCATGGGCCCGATTGCCGTCATCTCGGTTTTTCTGCTGACTTCGGTCGGTGTGTATCTGCTGCTCGGGCGCACGCTCTTTCGCGCCGTGCTGGGCCTGGGGCTCATCACACACGCGGCCAACCTGCTGGTGATGATGACCGGTGGGTGGCATCGCGTTGCGCCGCTGGTGCAGGACGGGGCCACCGTTGAGAACGTGGCCGATCCGCTCCCGCAGGCGCTGCTGCTGACCGCAATTGTGATCTCCATGGCGGTGACGATTTACCTGCTCGCGCTCATGGCTGTGGCCTCGGTGCGCGAGGGGCTGCTGCTCACGCAGCCTGCGCCCGCTACCGACGAGGGCCGCAGCCGCGAGGAAGTGCTCGACGAGCTTGAAGGCCGCTCCAGCAGCGCAGTTACGGCGCCTGCGGAGGAAGCCAAGTGACGCTTCAGCCGCTACTTGCCTTCGGGCTGCCCGGAATCACGGGCCTTGGGCTCTGGCTCTGGGCGCCGAGCTACCGCAAGGCGCGCGCCGCGGCGCTCACCGTGTCGCTGGTGCTCATCGTGATTGCCGTGCAGATGATCGAAGCCACCGCCGGGGGCGAGGTCTTCGTGCATGCCATGGGCAACTGGAAGCCGCCCTTTGGCATCGTCTTCGCCGTGGACCGGCTCTCGGCGCTCTTCGTGTTGCTCCAGTCGCTCGTTCTCTTTGTAACCATCGCGCTGCTGCGCGCAGAGACCCACGGCGAGAGCACGGCGATTCGCGCCTATCCGATCCTGTTCATGCTCTCCGAAGGCCTGATGGGTGCGTTCATGACGGGCGACCTGTTCAACCTCTTCGTCATGTTCGAACTGGTGCTGCTCGCGTCCTATATGCTGTTGCAGATCCCGGGGACCAGGCGCTCCCTGCGCGCGGGCTTTGCCAACATCTCCATCAATCTGATTGCCTCCGCACTCTTTTTTGCGGGCGTTGGAATCCTCTACGGCGCGTGCGGGTCGGTGAACATGGCCGATCTCTCCATGCGCATCGGCGACGCGCACGAGGGACTCAAGGTCGCCGGGCTCACCATGCTGGTGGTGGCCTTCACCATCAAGGCCGGCATCCTCCCCATCGTCTTCTGGTTGCCTTCGACCTATCCGACGCTGACCGGCCCGGTGGCCGCGCTGTTTGCGGGCATGATGACCAAGCTCGGCGTCTACGCGCTCATGCGCACCGCGCCGCTGCTGATGCAGGGAACAATTCTGCCCGAGGTGCTGGTCTGGGCGGGCGCTGCATCGGCATTGCTGGGCGTGCTCGCCGCGCTGGCGCAGTACGAGATCCGCCGCCTGCTGGGCTTCCACATCGTCTCGCAGGTGGGATACATGATCCTTGGGCTCGGCCTGCTCACGGTAACGGGGCTCGCCGGGGCGATCTTCTACCTCTCGCACCACATCCTGGTGAAGGCGACGCTCTACTTCGTGGGCGATGAGCTCGAGCGTCGCAACGGCACGCGCGACCTGCGCGAGATGGATTTCCTGCGCTCGAAGGGTTGGGCGCTCAAGTTCGTTTTTGTGACGGCGGCCTTCTCGCTCGCGGGGTTGCCGCCCTTCTCGGGATTCTTTGCAAAAATCGGCCTGTTCAAGGCGACCTAC
>JAGRBM010000380.1 GCA_020434085.1 Chrysiogenia bacterium
CGAGCCGATCGAGGTTGGGCGTGGCGCCGAGCGTCGAGCCGTAGGCCCCGAGCGTGTCGGCACGTTGCTGGTCGGTGGTGATGAGCAGGACGTTCATGGCGCATGCCTTTCGTCCCGGCATGATATGACAGTTGCAGGCAGGCTGCAATTTTTAGATACCAGCCGCGTTGATGCTGACTTTCTCTGCGCGGGCGGCGCGCCATTCGCGCTCAAGCACACCGCGCTCTTTCTCGTCCTGGGCGTCCTGCCAGGGAAGCGGCCCCTCGCCCCTCTCTTCAAAGACGCGCGCGTCGATCTCGCTCTTCAACTGCTTGACCGCCCGGCGCAGACTCTCGCCCTCCCAGAGCAGGTCGTGGAGTTTGATGAGCAGCGGCGCGTCTTCCTCGCGAAGGCGCGAGAGAAAGGTTTCAAGATAGGCGTTGCGCACCGGCTCGATGCGCAGCGTGGTGTTGGGATCGCGGCGCAGCGCCGATTCAAGGTGTTTGAAACGCTTTTCGAGGACTTTGGGATCGCAGAACGGCGCGCGCTCAAGCGGCGTGCCGGGCTTGGGTACAAAGGGCCCGGTCGAGAGGATGATACTGCCGGGCCGCGCGCCCCTGGCACGTGCGGTCTCCACCATCACCTCGCGGCAGCGCCGCGTGAGCGAGACGAGCGCGTCCATGTCGGCGTCGGTCTCGCTGGGAAGGCCGATCATCGAGTAGAGCTTCACGTTGTAGAGGCCCGCATCCACGGCGACGCGCACCGAGTGGAGGACTTCCTCGTCCGAGTAGTTCTTCTTGATCACCGCGCGAAGGCGTTCCGAGCCGGTCTCGGGCGCAACGGTGATGGTGCGCTGCCCGCACTTGGCGAGCAGTTCCAGAAGCTCGGGATCGATCTTCTTGAGCCGCAGGCTTGAGAGCGAGAAACGCGCGCCGCGTTCTTCAACGATGTAACGCGCCAGCGGCACGATCCAGCGATACTCGGTGAGCGCCCCGCCGATGAGCCCGAAGGACGGAGGTTCCTCCCCGCCGAACGCGGTGATGCCTTCATCGACCACGCGCTGCATGGTCTCCAGGCTGTGACGGCGCGAGCTGCCGTAGGCATAGCCGGCCGCGCAGAAGCGGCAACTGAACGGGCAGCCGCGCTCGAGTTCCACCAGCACGCGGTTTGGGAATTCCGAGTGAGGCGTGAGAATCTCGCTCCAGGCGGGATTCCCTTCAAAATCTTCGTAGCGCTGGGCCGCCGCGCAGCGCTCATCCCCGCGGCCGGGCACCAGCCACCCGCGCTCGGGTTTGAGGCCCGCCAGGAATTCGGCCCTGGAGATCTCTCCCATGGCAAGCGCGTGCGAGGCCTCGGCAAATTCTTCCGTGACCGTTTCGAACTCGCCCATGAAGAGCGCATCGAAGAAACGGGTAAGCCCATAGGGGTTGAGCGTCGGGCCGATCCCACCGGCGATGAGCACCGGGTCGGCATCGGTGCGCTGCTCGCGCTCGCGCGCAAGTCCCATAAGGCGGATCATCGTCAGCACGTTGAGGTAATCGGATTCAAAACTCACGCCGAAGGCGACGAGACTGCCGTGGGCGGCGGGCCACTCGGCCTCCAGGGTGAGCAGCTCGCCCCGGCCGGCGCGAAGCTCGGCAAGGTCGGCTTCCTCGGGAAGGAAGACCCGGTCGCAGTGGACACGCGGGTGACGGGCGAGCTGGGACCAGACGGCCTGGTAGCCAAGGTTGCTCATCCCCACCGAGTAGCGATTGGGATAGCACAGCGCCACGCGGGCGCGCCCTTCCGGAGAGCCCGGCAGGGACGCGTCACGCTTGCGCTCGGCGGCGCGAAACGCGGCATATGTCTGACGAAGCGACATGGCGCGGGAGTATAGACCTCTCAGAGCGAAGAAATCGCGTTGCTGCCCCGGCTCCGGCACATCGGAGGAATGTTCCTCGACGCCCTGCTCGTCCGAGTCGTGCACGAGCACGTGCACGTGCACGCTGCGAAGATGGGGACAGCGACAAATTCAGGGCAGCTTCAAATACATCCAACCCACTGTAATTACTCAGCTTTTCCAGAAGGGACATCCCCCTCTTCCCTCCCCCTCAAACGTGGTTAACTTCTTCTCACCATGTGGAACGCGCGCACCCCTGTGGTCGAACAACATCGCATTCATCTCGAGAACTCCCAGCGGGGCCTCTCGGGTCTGACCATTGCCCACCTGACGGACCTGCACGCGGGCCCGAGCATGCGCACCGAGCACATCCGCGAGATCGTGGAGCAGGTCAACGACCTCCATCCCGACATCATCGCCATCACCGGCGACATCATGAACTGGCAGCGCGAATTCCTCCCCCATGTGGTGGGACCCTTCAGCGAGTTCAAGGCGCGGCTCGGCACCTTCGCCATTCTCGGCAATCACGACTTCTATTTCGGTCCCAAGCGGCTCATCAAGGCGCTGCATGAGGAAACCCCCGTGCAGTTCGTCGGCAAGCAGCGGCGGACCTTCGATGAACTCGACGGCTTTACGCTGACCGGCGTGAACGACCCCATGGTCGCCATGACCGATGAGCACGACTACCCCGAGCTCGACGCACTGGCCACGGGCAACGAGCCACACCACTTCCACCTGCTGCTCACCCATCGGCCCGACGTCTTCGACGCCGCGACTCGCACGGGCTATGACCTCGTGCTCACCGGCCACACCCACGGCGGCCAGCTCAACTTCCGCAGCCGCCGCGGCCGGGCCTACAACATCGCCAAGTTCGCCACCCCCTATGATGAGGGCCTCTTCCGCAAGGGCCGCACCCGCCTCTACGTCTCGCGGGGCCTTGGATACACCGGCGTCCCCGTGCGCTACGACTGCGCGCCGGAAATCGGGTTCTTTACCTTGTGCTGAAATTTTGAAGTTTTTTATTTTCGCCCGCGTTTTGAGCGCGAATCTGTTTCGATTTCGCACATTGAACGAGCTGTGATCGTCGGCGTACTCGCGAACTTTTGAATCGAACAAGGGCGCGGGCGCCGCCGCGCGCACCGGTGCCCCGGCAGGCTGCGCGCGGCGCCCTGCAACTACCAAATCAGTTGTGAAAGCCGTTCCGCTCAAGGCCCGTTCCGCCCGCGCGCCTGGATTTCCGGCGCATTTGCGCCGCCCGCGCACTGGGCCGGCGGGCCCCAGGGCCGCTCCGGCGATTTTGCCGGCACACCGGCGTCGGCGCGCACCTCCTCAAGGGTTTCCTGATCTTCCTCGCTGAGCTGCTTGAGATATCCCACCTTGCGCGCGTCGGGATCGGTCCAGCACAGCAGCGTGACGGCGGCGCGAAGCCGCACTGCATCCTCGCGGGCAAACAGCACGCCGCAGATGAGCTCGGCCCAGCCATGGTCCATCTGCCAGTCGTATTCGTCGCGCCCCTCGCCATCGTATTTTCGCAGCATGTCGGCGACGATCTCGCCCTGACGGACGAAGTGCAGATGGGCCGCCTCGCGGGAGATGCGTCGCAGATCGGCGCACATCTTCCGCGCGGCCTCGAATTGCGCCTGCGTCGCCGGGCTCTTGGAGGGGGTTCCCGCATCCTGATGGGCGCGCATCGCCCGGGCCGCGCGCATGCGCAGGCGCCGGTCGCTCGCAATCCGCGAGAGCACCAGCACCTCGCCCACGGCCAGCGCCCGCAGCGCCGCCATGCGTGCTCGCTCAAAGAGCGGCCCGCGCGTGCGCATCCAGTATTTCAGATAATACGCGTGCAGCTTTCCGCTGCCGGCCTTGGAATTCGACTCACCCATGGCCTCACCTCCTGCGTTCGAGGATACGCCGCCGGTGTGTCATCGGGCGTCACAGTCGCGGGCAGTGCGCCGCGAAGCTCGCGTCCGGTCCGCCACCCGCCGATCAGCAGCAAAGCCAAAACGGGCCCCTTTCGGGGCCCGTTTTTCGTTGATGAATGTGCCGGTTGCTACGAATCGGTGCGACGCCTGAGGAAAGTCGGAATGTCGAACTCGCTCTCGGCCGCCATTCCGCCGCCAAGGGCACTGCGCATGAGGCCCTTCTTGCCGCCGGCGGCCTGTTCGTCCCATTCGCGGCGCAGCACGGTGGGAATGTCCAGCTCCTGCTGGCGCATGTCGCCGGCGCGGCGCGGCTGACTCTGATGGGTCGGGTTGGAGTTGAAGGTAAATGTCGAGACCGACTCCCCCGCGCAGCTCAGCGATTCGCTGGTGAGCGTGGGGTCGGTCATCTCCGTGCCGCGAAGGCCCGCGGCCGGGGTGGCCACGGTCAGGCGCTCGGGGCGCTTGGGCATCTCTTCGACGATCTCCAGCTCGGCGTGATCGAAGCCGGTGGCGATCACCGTCACGCGGATCTCATCGCCCATGCTCTCGTCGATGACCGAGCCGAAGATGATGTTGGCATCGGGGTGCGAGGCCTCCTGGATCATCATGGCAGCCTCTTCGACTTCGGAGAGCTTGAGCGAGCTCGAACCGGTCACGTTGATGAGCACGCCGCGGGCGCCCTCGATCGTGGCGTCCTCGAGCAGCGGGGAGTTGATCGCCTTGCGGGCGGCGTCCCAGGCGCGGCGCTCACCGCTGGCAACGCCCGTTCCCATGAGCGCGCGGCCCATGTCGGCCATGATCGTGCGCACGTCGGCAAAGTCGACGTTGATCAGGCCGTTCACGGTGATGATGTCGGAGATGCTTTTTACCGCCTGGTAGAGGACTTCGTCGGCCTTGGCAAAAGCCTCGGTCATCTGCATGTCCTTGCCGGCGATTTCCTGCAGCTTGCGATTGGGAATGGTGATGAGCGCGTCGACGTGGTCGCGCAGTTTCTCGATTCCCTGGTTGGCGAACTTGTTGCGGCGAAGCCCCTCGAAGAAGAAGGGCTTGGTCACGACGCCCACGGTCAGGCAGCCCATTTCCTTGGCCACGCGGGCCAC
>JAGRBM010000381.1 GCA_020434085.1 Chrysiogenia bacterium
GCCGGATTTCCCGGGCCGTGATGGTGCCCGTGGTGATGATGTTCGTGGTCGGCGCTCAAGGCGGATTCTCCAGAGCGGGGATCAGCTCACCGGCGCGGCACCTGAATCGGTGCCCAGCGGCTCGCCCTTGCCCCCCGAACGGCTCTTCAAAAAGAGCACAAGCGAGGGGACGGCCACCGAGAGGAAGCTCGAAAAGAGCAAAATGGGCGTGAGATCCGCGCCGATGGACGAGGAATTGGGGTTGTAGCCCAGCTTCACCTCTATCACGCGGCCCTTGCGCGGGCTGAGTTGTCGCAATCGCTTGAGCACGGAGGCCTCCCGGATGGTCGGGAAATCCTAGCACAGCCGCGCGCGCAGGTAGAGGGGCGGCCCCTTTCGATTGCGCCGACGCCGGGCTATGGTCCGGGGATTCTGAAACACCCGGAAATCCCCCCTGATCGCGCGAGGGGCGGAAGTTCCCACCGTGAGCCGCCGATGGCCTTCTGGAACAAGAAAAAGCCCTGGAAGTATCGCTACGAACCCGTCGGCGGCATCGTCGCGCTTGAATCCCCCCCTGCCCTCATGCTGGTGGACAAGGACTACCTGCGCGCCCGCGGCGTTCCCGACTCGCCCGCCTGGGATGAGGAATGGACGGGCATCCTGAGCGCCCCCACGGAGGTGCATCTGGCGCTGACCAACTACTGCGCCGCCGGGTGCCCGGCCTGTTACATGGACTCACGCCCGACCGAGCGACTCGAGACCGAGCGCGAGGATTTCGAGCTTGCCCTCTCGCGCATCCGCGAGCTCGCCGATATGGGTGTCTTCCACGTGGCGCTCGGTGGCGGCGAGACGCTGGAAGTTCCCTGGCTCTTCGAGCTGGCCGCCGAGATGCGGCGCATGGGAATGGTGCCGAACATCACGACGAGCGGCCTGGCGCTTACTGAGGAAAAAGCCCGCGCCTGCAAGGTGATGGGCCAGGTCAACGTGAGCGTCGACGGGCTTGGCGAGACCTTCCGCGCCAGCCGCGGCTACGATGGATTTTCAAAGGCCGAGCAGGCCATCGCGCTGCTGAAAAAGAACGGCGTGCGCGTGGGCGTCAACTGCGTGATTTCCTCGAAGAACTACGAACACCTGGACGGCATCTTCGCCTGGGCGCGGCGCACCAAGCTGCAGGACATCGAGTTCCTGCGCTACAAACCCGCCGGACGCGGGACCGAGCTCTACGACGAATATCGCCTGAGTGAGGAACAGGTCGAGCAGTTCTACCCGCGCATCACCGAGCTGACGAAGAAATACCGGCTGCGCGTGAAGCTCGATTGTTCCTTCGGCCCTTTCGTCTACGCCCACGCGCCCGACCCGAAGATGCTGCAGTTCTTCAGCGTTCGCGGCTGCGAGGGTGGCAACTGGCTGGGCGCGGTCCACCCCGACGGGCGTGCGGCCCCCTGCAGCTTCGCCTGGGACGAGAGCATCCCCGTCTCGGAAATCCGGCAACGCTGGCACGAGCCCGAGACCTTTGCCCACTTCAAGACGTGGTGGGACAGCCCGCCCGAGCCGTGCGCCTCCTGCGACTACCTGCACCTGTGCCACGGCGGCTGTCATGTGGTGGCAAAGCACACTGATGGTTCGTTCGAGGCACTTGATCCCGAGTGCCCGAAAGTGCGACGCTACCGACGTCATCACAAAACGGGCGAGACAAACGCATGAAGGAAATCCTGTTCGAATCGATTTCGCGGCCGCTGATCTTTGTTCACCTGCTGGCTGCGATCGCGCTGGTGGGCGGACTCACCCACGGCACCGTCTTCCTGGCGCTCTCGGAAAAGCGCGCGAAGACCGCCTACCTTAAACGCGCGGCCAAGTTCTGGAAGATGATCCTGTGGACGCTGGCCATTACGATGGCAACCGGACTCACGGCGTATCCAACCTATCGCATCCGAACCCGCGCCGAGTTTCTGGACGAGCACTTCCCGCTGGCCTCCGGCCTGTTCGACCTCAAGGAAAACTACGCCGCGATCGTGGTGGTACTGGTCCTGGCCTGCGTGCTGCTTCGGCGCGAGCCCGAAGACACCGAATCCCACTCGATCCTGCACAACTGGTTCTATTATCTGGCAACGGGCCTGACGTGGATTGTCGCCCTCTGCGGAATCTGGGTGACGCTGCACCGGGGGATGGCATGAGCCAGGAAGCAACACCGGCAAGCGGCGCGCGCGTCCTTGGCGCGAGCATTTTCGTCATCGCCTTCGGGCTCTCCTTCGGTGCGCTGGCACTGCTTCCCATCGAGGTGCCGGTCTACATTCCGCTCGAACACCGCTGGCAGCTCGGGTTTCCCGCCAGGCCCGCGATCGGCATGGATTTCTACGGCCGGGCCCTCTACGCGATGGTCTTCGGGGCGCTGTGCGGAATCGCCGGTTATGGCGCGGGCAAGGCCGCCAAGTGGCAGCCTGCCAGCGGCTCCAGCACGATCCGAATGCTCGCACTCTATGCGCTCATGGCCTGCGCGCTCTCCATGTTCATTTATTGCTACACCCTGTTGTTCAAGTGAGCGCTGCCGGGTCAGAATAGGGCGCGATGGAAAAGGGCAAGAACATCCAGCAGATCCTCTCCGAGGCCATTCGTCAGCAGGGCTACCGCACCGTCAAGGAAGCGGCCCGCGCGACGGGGCTTTCCACCAAGACGTTGCAGAGCGCCATTTCCGGCGCGACGACGCCGTCCCCGCAGACGCTCATCAAGCTGGCGACGCGGCTGGGCCTCGACGCCGACGACCTCGTTCGCCGCGCGCTGCGCGCCAAGGCCGTGGGTGAGAAGTTCCTGCCCCAGCAGAAGTTTTTCGACGACTGGGACCTGGTGATCTCGCGGGCGCGCAATCTGGGCGTCGATGTGGAGAAAGACCTGCTGGCCCACTGCGATTCCTACCTGCGCGGCGCCGAAGTCGGCAAAAAGACCGGCGCCAAAGCCGCCAAGAAAAAATGATCTACGGGCGGCTGCGTCGCCTGGGGTTTTCCTCCCTCAACCGCGACGACTTCGAATCCTTCACCCGCTTTCGCGAAGAGCGCGAGAGCGCCGATACCGAACTGCTCGCCATCCTTGCAGAGATCGAGAAACAGATCGGCGAGGCCCCGCAGTTCCCCCCGCAGGGCGAAGTCTCCGCTGAGACGCATGCCCTGGGCAGCGCCACCGACATCATCGACTTGAAGCGTGTTGCCGCGCACCTGGAATCCGGCGCCCCGCCCGATGGCCCGCGCACGGTGAGCGACCCCAGCGCCGACCCCGTGCTTGCGCCCTATCTGCTTCGCAACACGCAGGCGCAAAAATTCCCGCACCTGCTCGAACATGCCGAATCGAGCGGCTACTTCGTGCCGCTCCCTTTCACGCGGCCGTTCTGGCTGGCGGAGACTTCGCGCTCGGTGGGCTCGGCCGTGGGACTGATTGCAGAGCTCGAAGAGATTCGCGCACAACTCAGCGGGTCTGCTGATTTTCCGCGCGAGCTGGCCGTGCTGGAAAAGTTGCTGCCGCTGTGCGAGCAAGCGTTCGCGCTTTCGCTGACGGTGGAGTTGTTGCCGGAAAGTGAACTGAAAGACTAGCGGTCGCGCTTCATGGCGCGGTCCATCTGGCGCTTGCTCTCGCGCGCGGCGATGTCCTGGCGCTTGTCGTGGAGTTTTTTGCCGCGGGCCAGGCCGATCTCGGCCTTGGCCATCCCCTTGTCGTTGAAATAGAGACGAAGCGGCACGACGGTCAGGCCGCCTTCTTTCATCTTCACCGAGAGCTTGTCGATCTCTGATCGATTGAGGAGCAGCTTTCGCGGGCGTTCGGGTTCGTGCTGTTCGCGGCCGGCCGGGGGATAGGGCCCGATGTGGCAGCCCACCAGCCAGAGGTCGCCGCTCTTGAAGCGCGCATAGGCGTCCGTCAGATGGGCCCGGCCCAGGCGGCACGCCTTGACCTCGGAGCCCATCAGCATGATCCCGGCCTCGAATTTCTCCAGGATCTCGAAGCGGTGACGCGCCTGCCGATTGTCACAGATCAGCTTGATGCGCGGCCCTTCGGCTTTGCCTTTTTTCTTCGCCATCTTCGTTCACATCGTGCGCGGAGGCTTTGCCTCCACGCGAAGGTCCCAACTTCTAGTTGCCACCCGCCGCGTTTCCAAGCTTTCGCCGGGAGTGGGCCCCGCGCGCCTGTTCGACTGAGCAAAACAGCAGTGGGCAGATTTGTGCCCACTTTCGTGCGCACTTTCGCAGATGCCCCGCCGATTGGAGCGCGTATGTTGCCGATATTACACGAATTCACAACGGCACGGGGATTGCTTTATACCAAGCTGGATGAGGAGGCAGACGCATGGAGGTGACACATGTTCGCACTTCGCACAACGATCGCTCCGGCGCTCCTCATAAGCGCCCTTGCGATCACGCTCGCCCTGGCGCCGCCGCTACCGGCTGCCGCCAAGCTGCCTGAGCGCGCAAGCACCACCGACCAGGGGGATCTGATCTCCGCCACGGCTTCGGCCCGCGCCGCGCTTGCGCGCGCCAACCTGATTACAACGCGAGTCCTGATCGCCATCGACCATCACGCCCGGGACGCCAAGCGAATGCTCGGACGCCTGGATCAGGGCCTCGAAATCCCCACGATCCCCAATGCCCGGCTTTGCGTGCGCCAGCAGCGCCTGCTGGTTGAGTATCGCTTCTAGTTATTCCTGAGGGCTACCCACAAAAGCGCCCGGACCACCATCGAGGTGGCCGGGCGCTTTTCGATTGAATTCTGATTCGGAGACTACTTGGAGCAGCCGACGATCTCGAACGAGCGCTTCTCGCAGATGCGATTGCTCTCGTCGACGAAGACGAGCTTGGGCTTGTGGGCCTCGCGCTCTTCCTCTTCGTACATCGCAAAGGCCGCGATGATCACCAAATCGCCCGGAGCCACGCAGCGCGCTGCCGCACCGTTGAGGCAGATGTCGCCCTTGCCGCGCTCGCCCTCGATCGCGTAGGTCGAAAAGCGCTGGCCGTTGGTTACGTTGTAGATGTCGACCGCCTCGTATTCGACCAGGTCGGCCGCGTCCATGAGGTTGCGATCAATCGTGATGGAGCCCTCGTAGTGAAGGTCCGCTTCGGTCACCGTTGCCCGGTGAATTTTCCCCTTGAGCATTCGCCGCTGCATGACTTGTCTCCTCTCCTACTCAGAGAAATTGAAATACTAGAATCAGGCCGCCATCGCCGGATCGAGCTCGGTGTTGTCAATCAGCCGAACCTCGCCCACGAAAGCGGCAACCGCATAAAGCGCTTTGTCAGTAATGGTCTCGACCGGCTGGAGGCTCGCGGCATCGCGCACCTCCGCGTAGTCGATGACCAGCTCGCCCGCACGGGCGAGTGTTTCCTTTGCAACGCTCTCCAGGGCGCGCGCGCTGCGCTCCCCGCCGGCAAAAGCGTCGCGGACCGCCCCGATGGAGCGGTAGAGCGCGAGGCTGGTTTCGCGCTGGTCGGCCGAGAGCCGCGCGTTGCGCGAGCTCATGGCCAGGCCGTCTTCTTCCCGAATGATCGGCATCCCAACGATCTCCACCGGCAAGTTGAGATCGAGGGTCATGCGCCGGATGACGGCCAGTTGCTGATAGTCCTTGGCGCCAAAGAAGGCGCAGTCGGGCTCCACGATATTGAAGAGCTTGCTCACCACCGTGGTGACGCCGCGGAAGTGGCCCGGGCGCTTGGCGCCGCAAAGCGGCTCGGCCAGCGGACCCACGCTCACGAAGGTCTCATAGCCCTCGGGATACATTTCCTCGGCCTGGGGCAGGAACACCGCGTCCACGCCGCGGGCCTCGGCGATCTTGAGATCGGCCTGAAGGTCACGCGGATACTTGTCGAGGTCGTCCTTGCGGTCGAACTGGGTCGGGTTGACGAAAATGCTGAGCACCAGCTTGCCACCGCGCTCACGCCCTGCATCGAGCAGGCTGGCGTGCCCCTCATGCAGGAAGCCCATGGTCGGCACGAAGGCGACGACCTCGCCCGCGGCGCGGGCGGCGCGGGAGAAGGCGCGCATGTCGGCAGCTTTCTCGATCACCTTCATGAGTAGCTGTGCTCCGGACCCGGGAAGGCGCCGCTGCGCACTTCGTCGATGTACTGTCCCACCGCGCCGCTGATGGTGTCGGCGAGCTGGGCGTATTTCTTGGCGAACTTGGGGTTGAACTTGTTGTCCATTCCCAGAAGGTCGTAGATGACGAGCACCTGCCCGTCGCAGTCGGGGCCGGCGCCGATGCCGATCGTCGGGATGGAGATGCTCTGCGTGATCTCTTTGGCCAGCGCCGAGGGAATGCCCTCGAGCACGATGGCATAGGCACCGGCCTGCTCGAGCGCCTTCGCACCGTCCTTCAAGGCCTTGGCCGATTTCTCGTCACGGCCCTGAATACGGAAGCCGCCGAGCTGGTGGATCGACTGGGGGGTAAGCCCGATGTGGCCCATGACGGGAATGCCGGCCTGCACCAGGCGGTAGACGCGCTCGGAGACCCATTCGCCGCCTTCGAGCTTCACCGACTCGGCGCCGCCCTCCTTTACCAGGCGACCGGCGCTCTCCATCGTCTGCTCGACCGAGACCTGGTAGCTCATAAACGGCAGGTCCACGGTCATGTGGGCGGTGCTGATTCCGCGGCGCACGATGCGCGCGTGATAGATCATTTCGTCGAGGCTGACGTGGGTGGTGTCGGTGTAGCCCTGGATGACCATGCCGAGCGAGTCGCCGACCAGGGCAATGTCGATGCCGGCACCGTCCAGAATGCGCGTGAAGGTAGCGTCATAGGCGGTGATCATCGCGATCTTCTCGCCCTGCTCCTTCATCTCACGCAACTGGTGGATGGTCTTCTTTTTGCGGTCGCTGGCCATACTCGGGTCCCGGTCATGGGACGGCGGCCTCAAAGAAAACGGCCTGCCGTCCGATTCAATATTCGGGACGGCAGGCCGCAAAAACTCACTTGCCCAGTGCGTTGCGACTCATTCTCGGCGGCGCTTCGTTTTTGCCTTCCAAGCCGGTGCTGAGGCGTTCAGCTCCGATCCCGTGGCTCGTTTCGCCGCCAGCTCAGGGTCGCTGGCCATTGTGCCGTCCCGGTCTGCCATCGGCTCTCAGGGTCTGAGAGAGTCCGGCGCTGATCCAGGCGTCGAGCGATGCCGCGGTGCGGCAGCACTCACTTTCGAACCGAGTTTTACCAGAGAGTTCCCCCGCCCGCAAGGTTTTCTTGTAAGTGGCTAACCTGCTAATTTGACTGGAGAGTCAACGAATCAGGGACTCTGGCGACCTGCGCTTCAACTCGCTGAATTGCCTTCACTTTTCGGTGTGGTTTGCGCCATTTACCTGATCGCGCCATGCCCGCGCCGCTTGGCCGCCCCGCGGCGTCGGGGCATGATAGGCTTCCCACAGGAAACGCTTTACGGAGCACACATGAGCAGCGAACACGACGAAGAAAAACGCCGCCACGAAGGCTATCTCATCTCCCGCCGGGCCTTCTATGGCTTTCTCTGCCTGGCACTGGTGGCGTTCTTCTGGGTGGTCATCCGGCCCCTGTTTGCGCCCATCGTGCTGGCAACCCTGATTGCGGTTCTCTTCTATCCTGTGCAGTCCTGGCTGGAGACGCTGATGCGCGGGCGCAAGATCCTCGCGGCAACCGGGTCCCTGCTGCTGCTCACCCTTTTCCTCGTGCTTCCGGGTATCGCAATCTCCGCCATGTTTTTCGCGCAGATGCGTCGCGCGGTGCAGCTCGTCCTCGGGGCGTCGAAAGAAGATTTCTTCAACGGCGCACTTGTTACCCACATCGAGAGCTACTTCGAGTGGTTTACCAAAGAGCTCGGCCACTACACGGGCAGCACCGTGGACCTGGGCAGCATGGGGCTCAATGTCCTGCAGAACACGGGCAAGGCCCTCGGCGGTTCGATCCCCGACATTCTGGGTTACACCGGCTCGCTCGTCTTCACTTACGTGGTGACCACGATTCTGCTGTTCTTCTTTCTGATCGAGGGACCCAAGCTCGTCGACATGATCGTTGAGCTCTCCCCCATGCGCGATCGCTATGACCGGCAGATTCTGGGGCGCCTGCGCGATACGACGCAGGCGGTCTTCATCGGATCGTTCATGACGAGCATCGTGCAGGGCATCATCGGGATGATCGGATTTCTGATCGTGGGAATCAGCACGCCTCTTGTATGGGGCGTGTTCATTGCCGTGGCCAGCCTGATTCCCGTGGTCGGCACCGCAATCATCTGGGTGCCGACATCGATCTATCTCTATTTTGAGTCCGGCATGGGAAGCGCCGCCACGATGGTTGTG
The DNA here is from genome assembly GCA_020434085.1 of Chrysiogenia bacterium. Taxonomy (NCBI): domain Bacteria; kingdom Pseudomonadati; phylum Chrysiogenota; class Chrysiogenia; species Chrysiogenia bacterium. Next base: position 8,266 of record JAGRBM010000381.1, read on the forward strand.
GTCGGCGCGATCATCGCATTCTCCGACAATCTGCTGCGACCGTTTTTCATGCGCGGCAAGACGGAGATTTCCACCCTGCTGATTTTTATTGCGCTGGTCGGCGGTCTGAAAACTGCGGGCGGCATGGGCCTGATTTACGGTCCGCTGCTGGCGGCGACCATCGTGGAGTTCACGCGCATCTACCGCAGCGACTTCATGATCGCCGATGCCGAGACTTTCCCGGGCGAGCATCTGGCCGCGGAGACGCCCTCCACCACTTACCCCGATGCGCCCCCGGAATCGAAGAAGGCACAGGACGCGGCCCCGGAACCCGCGCAGGATTCCGAAGGCACGCCCAAGAGCGAAACCGCCTGAAAACTAGTTGCCGTTGAGAAGTTCGTCGGGGACCGGAAGCGTGAGGTCCAGCCGCACGCCCGCGCCTGCTTCCACGACGAAAGATTCGGTGTACTCACCGAGAATCGGATGCCAGAACTTGAGCGTGTAGGTGCCCGGCGGAATGGCGTCGATGCGCCAGCTACCGTCCTCGGCACTGACCGCAACGTAGGGGTGGTTCTTCACCACCGCCCAGGACTCCATCCAGGAGTGCCCGGCCCGGCAGGAAAAGCGCACATTGCCGTCTTCAAGCGGTGCGCCGTCCTTTTCGATAGGCCGCTTCCACAGCTCCATCCCCTTGATGGGCATTGCCAGGTCGAAGAGCTTTTCCTCGCCCAGGTTGGCACTGACGTTGTGGAGAACGCTGTCCGAGGTCCGGATAATCAGAGACTGTTTGGGGTTAATCGAAAAGACGTGCGGAACGAATTCGCAGGCAACCTGATCGAGAATCACCGGCTCTGTCGGCAGGGGCTTGCCCGCGTCGATCTTCTCGATCCAGACAGCCACGTCCTTGAGCATCTTGTCGGTCGCCAGAATGCCGCTGTGTTTGACGAGCGGGGCGCAACCTTCATGGTGATGGCTCACTTCCACATCCATGGGCGGAACGTCCCGGTCGATCCTCACCACGCCCTCGACCCAGCCGCTCTTGGCAGGATCCAGAGGCTTTTCCTCGTAGGCACGGGCGCTGCTCGCAACGCCCAGAACAAGAGCCGAGAGGAGCAAGAGACTGGAGATAAGCTTCGTTGTCATTGAGCGTCCGTGCATGGCGTGAAAAGCAGAGGGCCGCCCGTCGGGCGGCCCTCCAGTTGCTGCGCTTTAGCGGCGTGCCTGGCGTTTGGCTTCTTCCAACGCCTGCTTGTATTCGGCCTCGCGTCCGAAGACCAGGACGTAGTCGCGCAACGCGCGAATGTCGTCCATCGACTTCTTGTAGCGAGCGATGTCTTCCTCGGTGTCGCCCTCGTAGACCTTCGGGTTACCGTTTTCATCGAGCTCCATGCCGAAGGGCGTATACATGCGGGTGTAGGGAAGCACCGCGCTGGGAAGTGCCAGCCAACGCTCGATCCACTTGGGATTGATGCGGTTGTGCACATTGCCCAGGTACGGGCCCATCGTTGCCATCTGGGCGTCGGTCAGGCCTGTCTGCTTGGTGAAGTGGCAGTTGCTGCAACCGCTCTGCGTGAAGAGCTCGCGGCCGCGCTCGACATTGGCCGGGTCGATATCCGCCAGTTCGATCCGGACGAAAGGATCGAGATCGCC
>JAGRBM010000382.1 GCA_020434085.1 Chrysiogenia bacterium
CTCGTTACTTCTTCTTGTTCCGCTTGTTCGTAAAGTCGGGCTTGCGCTTCTGCATGAAGGCCATGATCGCTTCCATGTTCTCGGGCTGACCGACAGTGCGGCCCAGGGCGCCGCCTTCGCGGTTGCAGGCCTCGCGAAGGATGTCGCGGCGCCAGTCAAGGAGCATGCGCTTGGTCTCTACGAGCGAGCTGGGCGCGTGGCCGGCGATCTGCGCGGCGCGCTCCTGCGCTTTTGTGAGAATTTCGTCGTCGGCGTACTTGGCGGCGGCAAGGCCCAGTTCCACGCACTCATCGGCGCTGATCCAGTCGGCGCTCAGCAGCAGCTCGGAGGCCTTCTGCAGTCCCACGATCATGGGGAGCAGCACGGTGGAACCCGCCTCCGGGACGATGCCCAGGCTCACGAAGGGAAAACGCACGCGTGAGGACTCGCTCACGTAGACGATGTCGGCATGCAGCAGCGAGGTGGCACCGATGCCCACGGCGGGGCCGTTGACCGCGATGATGAGCGGCTTGTCGAAGTCGAGCAGCGCGTTCTGGTAGCCGGGAAAGCCCATCGGCGCCTCGGAGGTCTTGGGGCGCTCGCTCTTGCCGCCGCCGCCGGAGAAGACGGCCAGGTCCTGCCCGGCCGAGAAGGTCGTGCCCGCGTTGGTGAGCACCATGCAGACGACCTCGTCGTTCTCGCGCGCGTTATTGAGCTCGTCGCGCAGGTCGTCGTAGAGATCGTTGTTGAAGGCGTTCTTCTTCTCGGGACGATTGATCGTAACGGTGAGCACGCCGTCCTTGAGGTCGGTCAAAATGGTGGGCTGGTAAGTCATGAATGCATCCTTTCGGTCGGGCGCCTGTGTGTCTTCTCGGGTCTGACCCCGGCTACCCGCGCGCGGGAGTTTTCTAGCAGCTTTTTTCGAAAATGACGAGAGAGTCAGTGGGGAGCCCCGTTCAGGCACGACGCGCCCATTTCGGGGGTTTCGCATGGGCGTGGCGGGCTTTCACAGCCCCCGGCTTGCCCCGCCTCAGGCGCCGCAGCAATGTGCGTGTCTGTGACGAAGCTCACCCGAAAGCCGCCCGGCCGGGGCTAGGCTCGGCTCATCAAGCACTGGGGAACCACCAATGAGACCACGGATTGTGATTGCTGCGCTGCTCGCGCTTTTCATCACCGCCTGCAACGGCGGCACCGACTGGGAGCTGCTCTTTGCGCAGAACAGCGTCGTTTCCGCCGGCGTCGTTGCCGCGGCCGACGCGCAGGAAGTCGACCGCCTCGGATCGAGCACCGCCATCGACGGCGACCTCGCCGCCTTCGGCGCGCCCAATGAGGACGGCGGTCCCGGCGACCCGCTCCCGGAGACCGGCGCGGTCTATGTCTTCGCGCGCGGCGAGACAACCTGGGAGGCGCAGGCCAAGCTGCTGGCCAGCGATGCCGGGGCGAACTACCTCTTCGGCAGCGCTGTTGAGATCTCGGGCAACTACCTCATTGCCGGCGCGCCCGGGCGCGCGTCCTCGCTGGGCGGCGTCTACGTCTTCGCGCGCGACACCGAAACCGGCGACTGGGACCTGGGCTTCAGCCCGCTCATCACCGATCTCACAGGCACCGACATGCTCGGCGGCGCGGTTGCCATCTCGGGCGACTGGCTCGCCGTCGGCGGCCCCGGTCACGACACCGGCGGCATCAATGCCGGCGCGGTCTGGATCTCCGAGCGCACGGGACCGGGCAACAGTTGGAGCAACGGTGTGCGCCTGCAAGCATCCGACGCCCAGATGGGCGATCAATTCGGCTGGTCGGTCGCGCTCTCGGGCGACTGGCTGGCAGTCGGCGCGCCCGGCGAGGATGGCCCAAGCGAACAGCGTCCCGACGCCGGCGCGGTCTATGTCTTTCACCGCACAGGGCCGGGAAATGTCTGGGACGCGGGCACCAAACTCATTCCCGAGAGCCCGGGCCTTGCCGACCAGTTCGGATTCGATGTGGACCTCTCGGGCGAGCGCATGATCGTGGGTGCGCCCGGCGACGACGGCACGGTTGGCGACTCGGTTCCAAGTGCGGGCACCGCCTACATCTTCGAATACTCGGACATGAGTTGGCAGCAGACCGAGCAGCTTCGCGCGGTGGCGCTGCGCTCCGAGGATTTCTTTGGCTTCTCCGTCGGCATCGACGGCAACCTGGCGGTGGTCGGCGTGCCCGGCTGGGATTGCTTCAATCCCTACATCTGTCCATTGGATGCAATCGGCGATGACGTCGGCGTGGCCTATGTCTGGGGGCGCTACGAAGACGGCACCTGGGGGGTGCGCGGCATTCTACCCAACCTTGTCTCGACCCAGAACGACCGCATGGGCTGGTCGGTGGGCGTGAGCGGCGCCTACCTGAGTACCGGCGCATCCGAGGGTGGCGGCGCCGTCGGCAATGACGTCCCCGACGCCGGCACGGGTTTCTTCTACAAATCCCCCACGAGCCCGCCGATCATCTGCTCTCCAATTTCCTGGAGCTGCATCTAAAACAAAACGGCCGCCCATCGGGCGGCCGTTTTCGCTTGAATCAGCGTTGGAAACAAATCAGGTGGCAAACAGCATGCCGGCCTGCATGGCGAGCGACATGTCGCCCTCCAGGCGGATCTTGCCGGCCATGAAGGCCTGCTGCGGCGGCATCTGCTGCTCGCGCATTTCGTTCATTTCACCCTCGGTGGTCTTGATGGTGCACGTCGGGGTGTCGATGTCGATGCCGTTGAAGCCAATGGCGATCGATTCTTCCTTGCCGTCGTTGGTGGTGATCGTGAACTTCATGGTGCCCTGGAGCTGGCTGCGAACCTGCTCGGCCTTGTCCGGGCTCAGCATGCCGGCGGCCATCTTGGCGGGGCCGGAGATGTCGGCGTCGAGCTGATCGCCCGCGCGCGCCAAGCCCATCTTCAGGGCGGCTTCGGTGAAGGCCACGGTGATCAGGGGATCGCTGGCCTTGCCCGCGGTGATCGTGGGCTTGCCACCCTCGATCTTGCCGGTCCACTCGCCCGCACCGATCACTTCGATCTGGATCGTGTCCTTGACGTCGGGGAAGTCGACGCCGCTCAGGCTCGCCAGCTTCTCGGGAATGAATTTATCGAAGAATTCCTTTGCGCTCATGTCGGCCATTGGTATCAGGCCCTCCTCAGTATTCGTTGGTGCCTCCCCGGGGGAACCCGGGTGCGGCCCGCGGCGGATCAGTTCGATTGACTAGTTGACCCGCCAGTCAATGCCTTATAGCAAAGCCGCCCACCCTTGCAAAGCCTTTATTCCCCCTTGCAGGGCCAGTGAAATGGGAGATCGGAGTTGCCCCTGCGCTGGCTTCGCCCGGCCCAAGCGAATACCCTAGCGATATTGGGACCATGCGAATACTGCACCTCATCCAGCGCTACCCGCCGGCCATCGGCGGGTCGGAGAATTGGGCCGCTGCGCTCGCCGCGCGGCAGGCGCATGCAGGCCACTCAGTCGAAGTGATGACCTTCGATCTGCTCGGCGAAGATGAGTTCTGGCACCCGCGCCTGCGAAACGATCGCATTCCGCTGCCGCCTGACGAAGTGGTCGAGGGCGTCCACGTGCGGCGCTATGCCCCGGTGGATCTCAATCCCCTGCAACTCAGCCGCAGCGCGAGCCCGGCGCTCAGCTCACCGAAACTCGACAGCGTTTTTGCCGGCGTGGGCAGCAGCCTGCTCTCGCCGCCGCAGTCGCTTGGATTCTATCGCGATCTGCCCACGAGTGTGCGCAGCGCGGATCTGGTGCATCTGCACGCGGTCCCCTACCCCCACGTGCGCGCGGGATACACCGCCGCGCGGGCGTTTCGAAAGCCCGTCGTGATCACCCCGCACTTCCACGAGGGAGAGCCCACCCACGAGCGCCGCTGGGTAAAGCGCATCCTCGCCCACTGTGACGCCGTCTTCACGGTTACCGGCTGGGAAAAGCGCACGCTCACCCAGCGCGGCGTGCCGGAGAAAAACATCCACATCACCGGCAATGCGCTCACCAATGAGGCCATGACCTGCGAAAAGGCGCGCCCCATTGCAGCGGAGCTTCGCGCGCGCTGGGGCATTTCCGAGAACGCCCGGCTGGTAAGCTACCTGGGGCGCAAAGTCGCGGCCAAGGGAATCGAGACCTTGCTGGGCGCGGCGCCGCACCTGATCGCCGAACACCCCGACGCGCGCATCATCCTTGCCGGTCCAGGCTCCAACTGGTTCGACAAGCAGCTCGCGGGCCTGCCGCCCACCATGCGCTCGGTCGTCGTCGACGCGGGCGTGCTCGAAGAAGAAGAGAAAGAAGCGCTGCTCTGCGAGAGTGAAGTCGTTGTCGTACCGGGCACGAACGAGGCCTTTGCCATCGTGATTTTAGAAGCCTGGGCCGCCGGCACGCCGGTGCTCGCCTCCCACACGGGCGCGCTCGCCGAAGTGGTCGGCGATGGCGGGCTGCTCTTCGAGCCCGGCCACACCGCTTCGCTCGCATCTCAGGCGGCGACGCTGCTCAGCGACGAAGCACTCGCCAAACGCCTGGCACGCATCGGCGCAGAAAAGGCGCAGGGCCGCTATAGCTGGGATCAGATCGCCGAGGTTGTCGAGAGAGTCTGCGCGCGGCTGGTGCCCGCTGCGGCGTAGCCTTCGGAATTTCACCGCCAAGGCGCCAAGAACGCCAAGTAAAGATTCATCTGCATGATACGCATCGTCTTTGCTCGATCACGCGAGGGCAATGGCGAGCGATATCATTCACGCACGCTTGGCGTTCTTGGCGCCTTGGCGGTTGATCTCCGAGTTCTTACTTCGGCGGCTCGGCAACTTCTTCGGGCGTGAAGGTCCGTACGACCTTGGCGGGGCTTCCCACCACGACGCTATAGGGCGGAACATCCTTGGTAACTATCGAGCCCGCGCCCACGACGGCGTGCTCGCCGACGGTGACGCCGGGCAGGATGATGGCGCCCACGGCCACGTAGCTGCCGCGCTTCAAGGTCACGCCGCTGCGGCCCGAAGCCTCTTCGAGAACGCCCTGCAAATGCCGCGGGTAATAGGCGTGGGCCAGGATCACCGCGCGCGCAAGCACCGTCACATCGTCCTCGATCACGACGCCCCACGGATCGGCATCATCGATCAACACGTCCACCCCGATAAACACCCGCTCCCCCACGCTCACCCCGCGAAGGCGGTGGAGCGAGGCGCGCATTCCCGGAAACATCGGCAACACGCGGGCGCACATGTTCACCACGCGATTGAACACCGCGCGGAAGATGCCCGCCCCTTTGCTGCGCTCACTGCGCGGGATCTGCCCCATGCCCAGGTCGCGCGAGGTTTCGGGCAACTCACTCATCGTCGCGGACCTCGGTGTAGGCAAG
>JAGRBM010000383.1 GCA_020434085.1 Chrysiogenia bacterium
ACGGCCAGGCGATGATGGCGAGCGGGTTCAATGGCTGGGCCGGGGTGTTCCATGATGGCGCGCTCTGGCACGCGCTCGGACAGCTGCGCGCCGTGTTCCGCCAGCCCGAGGTCGTGGCGGGCACGTGGAAGGCCGCGCGCACCCACGCTGAAGACATCTCCGAAGCCGACGCCCGCATGGCGCTGCAGCAATTGGACCCGCTCTGGGACGAACTTTTCCCCGCCGAACAGGCACGCGTCGTGGCTCTGCTGGTCGGGCGCGTCGATATCGAAGTCGACGGCCTGAACTTGCGGCTACGTATCGACGGTCTCGCTGGCCTTTCCCGCGAGATGCTGGACGGCGACTTCGGTGAAGCCGCATGACACACGGCGCGCCGATACCCGAGACCGTGACGCTCCACGTCCCGTTCCGCGTCGTTAAGCGCGGGGGCCGAAAGGAAATGCACCTGCCCGATGGCGTTCGGCCAGACCGCAAGGCGGACAAGGCACTGGTCAAGGCGCTGGCCCGAGCCTTCCGCTGGAAGCGGATGCTCAAGTCGGGTGAGTTCGCTACCATCGCCGAACTGGCAGAGCAGGAGGGGATCGCAACGTCCTATATGACGCGCATCCTGCGCCTAACGCTGCTTGCACCGGACCTCGTTGAGGCGATCCTGGACGACAAGCTGGGCCGGGAGGTGACGTTGGCGCATTTGCTGGAGCCCCTCCCGTTGGAGTGGAGCCTGCAGCGACAGGCACCTGCCGTGCTAGAGAGCCACAAAGGACGTTCTGGCCCAACCTGATGGTCGATCACCGCTTCCAGACTCCTGTCGAAGAGTCCATACTTCTCTTGACCAAAGCACCGAGGTCAGGCACAAAACGAGAACGGAGGTGGCGATGGCTCGGGAACACAAGAAACAAGTGACGGTTCTGTTAGAGCATCAAGAGGATCGCCGCTTTTCTGCGTATTGCGAAGAAAAGGGCTACAAGAAATCAACCCTTATCGCCCGCTTGGTACGTGAGCACCTCGATAAAGAAGGCTTCCAATCACAAGGTGAGCTTTTCCACAGCGCATCGCGACATGAATGAAAATAACAACAAGAACGAAAGATTGAGGCCATCGATGCAGCTAAATAAAAAAAAGAAATCTCATGTGGGTCGAGGCATTGAAGAGGTCCAGGTGATCGACTTCTTCAGCGGTTGTGGCGGTATGTCTTTCGGCTTCCACACTGCTACCACTCGCAATGTAAAGTACCATGTTCTCGGCGGCCTCGACATCGACCGGCACGCCAACGCGACATACGAGCGGATGCTGAAGAAGCCCGCCATAATGAACGACATTCGGCGACTGACTGATCGCGAATCGCTCGAGGAGGCCCTCTCTCAATGGGGCTATGACTCAAGTAAGCCGCTGATCCTAATTGGATGTGCGCCCTGCCAAGGATTCAGCTCTCACAGAAAGAAAGATCCCCGCGAAGACGAGAGAAATGAGCTTCTTGCCGCTTTTGGCGACATCGTTCTGGCGCTGGAGCCGGCATTGGTTGTAATGGAAAATGTACCCGAAATGCTTCAAAAAAAATATTGGAAGCATTATGAAGCGTTCTCGTCAAAATTGGAGGAACATGGGTATATTACACGCGCACGATTACACAACCTCGCCAGCTTTGGTGTTCCGCAAGAGCGGTATAGGGCCTTGGTGTTATCTTCACGGCTCTCTCATCGCACTGAAA
>JAGRBM010000384.1 GCA_020434085.1 Chrysiogenia bacterium
ACGACGATGGTGTCGCCGACCTTGAACGGGCGCGTGAGAATGAGCGCAAGGCCCGCCGCGTAGTTGGCAAAGAGTCCCTGCAGCGCAAAGGTCGCGCCGAAGGCCACGGCGCCGAGCGCCGCGATGAGCGGTGCGAGGGTGATGCTGAACTTACCCAGACTGATGATCAGAAGCAGGGAAAACACCGCGATGCGCGAAGTACTTCCGATGAAGCGCGTGAGCGTGACATCGACGTTCTTCTTCTCCAGAAAGTCGGTGACGAGGCGGGCGCACCACTTCGAAATGATGACGCCCAACAGCAAGATGATGAGGGCGCCAAAGACCTGCACGCCGTACTGGACGCCAAAATCGATGAGCTTCTCGCTCAGGTGCTTTACGGTTTCGAGTTCCTCTTCCATGACATCCCCCAAGGCCGCCCGTAAAGAGGCTTTAAGCCATTGCCGGGGTCCTGACAAGCTCGCTGGACTGGCCCCCGGCGGCGCGGGTACAAATCTCCCCATGGCAAAGCGGCTCAAGAAACCCAGGAGTTCCCTGCTGGGGACGTTCAGTGACCTGACCGACATTGTCCGGCATGCGCGCAGCGGCGGCGAGATCGTGCGCGGCCTGCTGCCCTCCGGCATGCTCAAACCAAGAATCCTCAATGGGGGCGAGAGCCCCGACACGGACGCAGGTGGCATCGATCAGGCCCTTCGCCGCCTGCGCAATCAGCTCAAGGGCGATTTCCTGGACGAGGGCGCGGTCGATTACGCGGGCATCAAGGCCTCCCCGGTCTACCGCGAGCTGCAGGAGACGAGCCGCCTGCTCCCCCACGTGCATCCCACAGAGTTCGCCCAAAGCGAGCGGCTGGCATTCTGGCTCAACCTCTACAACGTGCTGGCCATCCACGGGATCGTTGCCCTGGAGATCCGCAAGTCCGTGATGGAGGTTCCGTCCTTCTTTCACCTGGTTGCCTACCGGGTGAGCGACTGGGTCTTCACCCTCGACGACATCGAGAACGGCGTGCTGCGCCGCAACCGCCCGCACCCGGCAATGAACAACCTGATGTTCGATGCCGATGATCCGCGCATGGCCTGCTGCCCGCGCGAGGTCGACCCGCGCATTCACATGGCGCTGGTCTGCTGCGCCGCGAGCTGCCCGCCCGTTGCGTTCTATGAAGCCAAACAAATTGACGCGCAGCTCGAAGCCGCGACGCAGAACTTCGTCGAATCAGAAATTCTCATCGACGACAAAAAGCGCGAGCTCACCCTTCCACTCATCTTCCGCTACTACGAAGAGGACTTCGGCGGCTGGCAGGGAGTGGGCGAGTTCATGCTCGAACACAGCGAGGGAGAGCAGCACGAGAAGATCGCGCGCGCGATCCACGACGGCTACACCGCCCGCTACCAGCGCTACGACTGGTCGCTCAATCACGTCATTTAGGAAGAGCCATGGCCTACGACGAGAAACTGGCCGAGCGGATCCGCAACGTCCTTGCAGCACGCAAGGGCGTTTCCGAAAAGAAGATGTTCGGCGGGCTGGCCTTTCTCATCGGCGGTAACATGGCCTGCGGCATTGTCGGCGATGAGCTCATGGTCCGTGTCGGCCCCGACGCCCACGAGAAATCGCTCGCCGAGAAACACGTGCGCCCCATGGATTTCACCGGCAGGCCCATGAAAGGGATGGTCTACGTCGCCCCCGCGGGCATCAAGGCGGGGCCTTCCCTGAAGAAATGGGTCCTGCGCGGCACCGACTTCGCCGGATCGCTGCCCAGAAAAACCGCAAAGAAGGCCCCAAAAAAGGGCGGCAAGACACCCTAGCTCGCGCTGAGAAATCCCGTCTCGGGCAGCTCCGGGCGGTACTCGGGAGAAGAGACGAGCTCGCGAAACTACTTGTTGAGCCGCTGGTCGTGGTCACGCAGCAACTTGGCCACACCGGGCAGACCACGCTCGCTCAAATTACCCTGTTCCCATGCCTCGATCATTGCAT
>JAGRBM010000385.1 GCA_020434085.1 Chrysiogenia bacterium
CCGCCATCGTCGACCGGGTTGTTGTTGGCGTCCTGGATCTGCGCAGTGATGCGCAGGGTGTCGTCGGCATTGAGCTCGCGGCCCAGATCGGCGGGCACGTTCGTCAGATCGTTCAGCACAACCGCGCTGCTGGTCATCGGATCGAACCACTCGACCTTGGAGACGGCCAGGTGATCGGGCGCAGCCGCCTGGATCGTCATGTCGTAGATGTTGTTGCTCTGCAGCGGACCCGAGAAGGCGTAGACCTCGACCGGCTCTGCCACCAGGTAGGTGACGTCGCTGAAGGTCGCGGTGCCGTCGGCGCCGATGGTCGGATCGGCAAACTCGGGACCGACCTGCATTGCGGTGTTTGAGAACAGACGCAGGGTGCTGCTGCCGCTCTGGACCGCCAGCGTGATCAGGCGCGAGCTGGGAATCGGGTTATCGAAGGGATCGCGGACCTGCACCTCGATGCCGGGCTCGGCGATCGCCGCGGCGAAGTCCTCGCCCGCGTCGAAGGTCGGGGTGAGGTTCGCGTTGGTGAACGAGAGGTGGTCGGGCTCGGCCGGGGTCACCGTCACGGTTACGTTGTCGATGGTGGCTACGCCGCCATCGTCCATGTCTTCCACGTTGAAGATAAAGTCACCGGCCATCTGCGCATAGAAATCCGGGAAGGCAGCCTGGCTGGTACCGACCGTCGTGGCGACGACCTGCGTGCCGGCCGTCAGCGGATTGGCGCTGGGGGCGGTGAAGACGATTTCGATGTTGTCGGCCACGCCCGCGGGGTTGCCGAACTGGTCCTGGATCTCGACCACGAAGGTCGGCCACAGCTCGCCGGCTGTGACCTCGTAATCGGGCTCGGTATCGAACACGAGCTGCGTCGGAGCACCGACCGTGTTGCGGTCCACCACATTGGTGTTGGCCGAAACGATCGAAGCGTCGGTGGTCTCCGCGCGGAATGTATAGGTGCCTGGACGGTTCACCAGGGCGTTGGTGAAGTCCACCAGGCCCATGGCATCGGCCGCAATGGCCTGGGTGCAGGGATTGCCGTTGATCTCCACACAGGTGCCGCCGACAAAGGGCGGAACCGGGGTGTAGGACTGCTGGGTGAGCAGAAGCTCGCTGCCCACGCTCGGGCCGGTGGTGATCGGGTTGCCGAAGGCGTCCTCGATCTGGAAGGTCACGTCGAAGAAGCTGTCGACACTGACCGGCGCGCTATTGGGCTGCGTATCGATCGAGATCGCCGAGAACACACCGTTGCGCACCGTGAAGGCGTTGACCGCCAGCGGGCTGTTGGTGATGCCGCCGATGGCCGAGGTCGCCGAGTTCATCGTGAACGCGCCGGCGGTGGTATCGGTGATCGTGAAGGTCACAGTGCCCGAGACGAAGTTCCCGTTGTAGGGCGAGTCGCCCGAACCGGTCACGACGAGCTGCACGGCGCCGTCGTCGGCCGTCGGGTTCGCGCCCTGCACGTCGCCGTCGACGACGTTGTTGAACTGGTCACGGAGCTGAATGACGATCTGCTGGTTGCCGGCATTGATCTCATCGGCCGTGATCGGCGAGGTCGGCTGCTGCGAGACGAACATGTTGTTCGGGCCCGCGGCTTCAACCTGGATGATCTGGTTGCTCGCAGTGGTGGAGAGGACCGGACCGGCGGTTGCACCGACGGTGATGGTCTCCTTGACCGTGTGCTGCACGCCCGGAAGCGTTGCCACGCCATTGTTGGCGGTGACGCTGAGCAGGCCGGGGTTGGCTGCGGTGAATGCGCTCTGGCTGCCGCTGGTCAGCTTGAGCGTAATGGCGCGGTTGCTGATGACGCGGTTCTCGAAGGCGTCGCGCAGGTCGACCTGGAAGGAAGCCGGCATCGCAGCGCCATCGACGAAGGGCACGCCCGCCGTCTGCACGGCGCCGAATGCGGCATTGATAAAGGTCAGGTGATCGAGCTGGGCCGAGTCGATGCGGACGTCGACAACCAGCGGGGCCACGGTGCCCAGCGTCTGGGCGCGAACCTCGAAGGTCATGTTCTCGGCGCGCGTGGCATAGAGGTCGTTGAAGGTCGCTTCCTGCGGGCTGCCCGAGGCGGTCGAGTCAACCACCGTGGATCCCTGAATCGTCTGAAGCGGCGGCACCGGTGGGTTGCCGATGTGCGCGGGATACAGGTTGCCCGGAAGCGGACCGGTCGCGGCGGTCGGAACCACCTCGATCATGTCGCTGCCCGAGGGGTTGCCGCGCTGGTCGACCAGGCGGACGGTCAGCGGGGCCCAGACCTCGCCGGCGATTTCAACCGGGTCGGTGGGGCTCACCACTTCGAAGGCCACCGGCGTGCCGGCGTTGAGATCGGGAAGCGGGTTGGTCAGCACGTTGGGCGTGCCCGAGAGATCGCGGACTTCCCAGCGGTATTCGTCACCGCTGCCACCGATTCCGTCGTTCGGAAGGTCGACGGTCACTCCGGTAAAGGTCCAGCTCGCGTCGCCCGGATTACACGCAAGCGTGCCCGGGTTGAAGAACGCGCTACCAAGCGAAGTGGAAACGCCGCATCCGTTGATGCAGCTCGCACCCGCGGGGCTCTGCACGAGACGCAGCTCGAGCGCCGGGCCGCTAACCAGCGGCGTGCCATTGGGATTCTGGCAAACGCGGTTACCGAATCCGTCCTGCAGTTCGACGGTGATGTCGAAAGTGTCGTCAACCGTGCCGGCAGTTACCGAGGGCTGCGTCGTGACGACGAGACCGGTGAAGCCGCCGTTGATGACGTCGAAGGTGTTGCCGTTGGTGACCGTGTTGCTGGTCACGAGACCACTGGTCGAGGCACGCAGGCCATAGGCGATTCCGGGCGTGTGGACCTGGACGTTGTAGGTCACTTCACCAGCCACGGTCATCTGCGTGTTCGAGGGCGTAATCGTCACCGCGCCGAACGGCATCATTGCCGCGTCGAGCACGGCGAGCGTCACGTTGCGCTGCTGCGTCGGAAGCGTCGCCAAGTCGTACACCACGTTACCGTAGGTGTCTTCCTGAACGACGCGGATTGCCTGCACGTCGTCGGTCGTGCCGTCGACGGGATCATCGAGGAAGGTCAGGTGATCAGGCGAGGCCGGACGAATCAGAACTTCGGAAGAGGGAACGCGCTGGGTCACTGAACCCGCGTTCGCCAGAAGCTGCACAGTCTCGGCCACCTGGTAGCTGATGCGCTGACCGGGGGTCTCGACGGTATCGTCGAAAAACGGGTTGCCGGCGATAAAGCGCGCGGTGCCGTTCTCGGCGGAGACCGAGACACTGCCCACCAGCGAGCCGGTGCCCGTGGTCGGATCGATCGAGACGGTCACCACCTGGTTGGTGTCCACGCGGTTACCGAATGCGTCACGGATGCTGACCTCGAAGTTCGGCCAGTTGGCGCCGGCCACGATGCTGGTCGCTGCGATGGTCGTGGCGTTCGTGTCGTCGAGCGCCGGACCGAAGTTCTCGAAGGTAAGATTGTCGGGCACGTCGGGCTCGACGGTGACGGTAGCCGGCGGGCTGTCGATGGCCTGCACCGGGGTGCCGCCAACGCCCGCGGGCGCCACAACGTCAAAGGTCATCACCTCGGCGGTGATGTGACGGATCGAATTAAAGGTGGCCTGGCCGTTGACCAGGGTGTCCTGCTGCACGGCGATGGTGTCGTCGAAGTTCGAGCTGGCTGGGGTTTCCTGCAGTTCGATCAGGTCGCCGTTGGCCGAGAACACGCGGTTGTCGAAAATGTCCTGGACCTCGACGATGAACGGGGCCCAGGGGATACCGGCGGTCTCGAAGTCGCGCGGCGGGACCACGAAAGCAAGGTGATCGGGATCGCCCACGGCCACGTCGATACCGACCGAGTTGGTGTCGGTGAAGATCAGCGGATTCGAGGGCAGAATGCGGAAGCGATAGTCATCGCTGCTGGGCACGCCGTCAGTCGGACGATCGACCTGGATGAGGTAATCGATGCGACCGTTGGGCAGCGCGTCGTCGGCGCCGGCAGCGGAGCAGCCGGTGATGCAGAGGCCTGTTGAGGGGCCCTGAACCAGAAGCAGCGCAGCGCGCTCATCAAGCGCGGTCATACCGTCGAGCTTGAACTCGGCGACGTTGTCGAACTGGTCGTAGTAGGTGATCTGGACCTGAATGTCCTCACCCACGCGCGCGGGCGGGGCGACGGCCGCGGGCTGAACGGTAAAGTCCACACGCGCCGGCAGGCCGTTGCTCAGGTCGAAGGTCGAGGACGTATCGGTCAGCAGCGTCGTCGGAACGAGGCTGCGCGACTGGATCGTGTAACCGGTGCCCACGAGATCCACCTGGAAGTCGGGGAAGGTTGCAATGCCGTTGATCGGGTTGGTCGTAGTCAGGCCCTGCTGCGAAGCGCCCATGGTGCCGCCCTGAAGGACGAGTTCCACCTGACGCTGGGGCGATTCCGAAGAGGTCGCGCGGTTGCCGAAGCGGTCTAGGATTTCGACCTGCACCTGCTGTTGGTCGTCCACGTGGGTGCTCTCGGGCTCGTCGATGAAGTTCAGGCTGCTCGGGGCGCCGTGAACGACGTCGAAGAAGTTACTCTGCACCGAGGCAAGGCCGGAGGAATCGGCCTGCAGTCGGTAGCCGATGCCCTTCTTGCTGAGCTGAATCGCACTCGTGCCCGCGAAGGTCGCGGTGCCACCGGTGGCAGTGACGACAATGGACGTATCCAGCGTGGCAGGATTGTCGTTTCGAACCAGCAGCGCGCCGCCGACGTTAAACGCCGCCGGGATGCGCAGGGTGACGTTCGCAGTCGTCATCGTGTCGGGATCCTGCACAAAGAGGTTCCCGTAGGCGTCAAAGACCTGGACTTCCACCGTCTGCTGCGTGTCCGTGGAGGTGTTGGTCGGATCGCCCATCACAATGGGGCCGCCATCGCTGCGCGGCTGGGTCAGGAAAGCCTGATAAGAAGCGTCGTTGTTGACGATCGTAATCGGGTTGGGCGCGTCGACCGGATCGGGAACCGGCACGAGCGCGCTGAAGGGCACGGCCTCGGCAGTCACATCGATGTTGGTCTCGGCTGTCGTGTAGGTCAGGTTCTGGAGAATATCGATACCGAAATCGACGGTGCCTCCTGCGGCGGTACGCTGGTTGAACTGAAACCCGCCGTTAACCGGGTTGTTGTTCGAAGCCACCAGTCGAACGATTGTCGTAAAGTCGTTGGTGCAGAGGTTGCCGAACTGGTCGTTCACACGAACAACGACCGCGTATCGGTTCATCGTCATCGGGTTGGTGTCGGTGGAGTTCCAGCGGCGACCGGCGATCTGGCTGACCTCGGGCGGATGGACCCAGTCGAGGTTGTCGGGCTGGCCGGCTTCCACGTCGAACTCATCGGAGAGATCCAGCGTAGTCGCGGCGCTCGGAAGGCTGGGCGCAAAGGTGCCGAGCTGGAAATCCAGGCCCGGGCGATTGATCTGAATTGCGTCGTCCACTTCGAATGTCGCGATGCCGTCAACGGCCACGACCGTGAGCTGCGGGAGCGGGTCGAGCATCATCGTCATGGTGTTGGGCACCATGAAGAATGCATCGCTCATCGCGCTGGCATCGACATCGATGCGCAGGGCGACCTGCAGGTCGTTGCCGGGGTACGGATCGCGAATGATGTTGTTGTACTGGTCACGCACAGCGACGGTAACGACTTGGCGGTCGTCGGTGGAGACGTTCTGGGGCTGCTGCTCGAAGGTCAGGTCCGCCGGCAGATCGGGGATGATCTCCACCGGGCGGGCGGGCGCCGGATTCAGGCTGCCCGAGAGGACCGTTACGTTCACGATGCCGGCCGTCGTGGAGAAGATCGCATTGCGGGAATCGAAGATGTAGCGGCCCAGATAGGTACGCCCCTCGAAGAGGTCGTTACCCGACTGGATCTGGCCCGAACCGTCGGTCACCGCAAGGGTGATGTCGCGGCTGGTCTCGACCACGTTACCGAAGGCGTCTTCGATCTGGACAAGGAAGTCCGGCCACAGCTCGCCCGCGGGAATGGGAACGGAGTCGCCGTTGGGGTCGTCAAACAGGGGTTCGCTGGCATCGCCGGCGCCGGTCTCGTCGATCTCGCCGCTGAGCAGCACTTCACCGACGATGCGGGGGTGGTCGGGCACGTTCGGTACAACCGTCACCGTACGCGTCACCGCCGGCCGATAGCCGGTGGCGGTAAAGGTCACTTCGATGTCTTCGGCCAACGTGTAGGTGATGTCGTTGAAGACAGCCACCCCGCCACGCGTCGCACGCGAAACGGTACCGAGCAGACGCGAATTGCCGTCCGCCAGCCACATCGTAACGACCACGCCGCTGGTGCCCTGCGGGTCCCCACGGAGGTCGGCCAGTTGGACGTGAATCTCCGGCCAGAGATCACCCGCTACAACTTCGCCTGGCGGCGGAACGCTGTAAGCGAGGATAAACTCCTCGTCACCGGAACACGCATTGGTGGCGACCAACGCGAAGACCAAAAAAAGTACACGGATAGCTGCGGAAAAGGATCCCCTGAGCATCCCACACTCCCCCAAGTTTTCAGGCAACAGAACGCCCCCTCTGGGCTTTCGCTATCTGTTGCCGTTGGGGGGATTTAACCGATCAATGCACTGAAGACAACTTTGAGAGGTGGGTCACAGCACAGTCGCGCACATTGACGCGGCGCAATATGCCACTGGACCATCGCAGATGCCGCCAGAAGCCCGCATGCGCAATCTGTCCAATTCGGCGGCAGCGCGACGCTGCTGCGAGCCCAAGTCGGCAACATCCTTAATATATTGCAAAATTAAGGTGTGCGGAACCCTTGAAGCACTGCATGCGGGGCAGTGGTCCCCGGTTGCGCGCGAGCGGTTCAGGTGCTCGAGAGGCAAGGGGCATCGGATGCCGGGTTGGGACTGCCGTACAGGCGGGTCACCTCCGCGGCCATTCGCCCGCGGAGCGCCAGCCCCAGCATCTTGAAATCGGCGCGCAGCGACCAGCTCGGATAGGTAAAGGTGGCCGGACGATTGTGCTCGATGAAGAAATGGCT
Source organism: Chrysiogenia bacterium (assembly GCA_020434085.1). NCBI lineage: Bacteria > Pseudomonadati > Chrysiogenota > Chrysiogenia > Chrysiogenia bacterium. Next base: position 6,989 of record JAGRBM010000385.1, read on the forward strand.
GAACCATGCCGGGCCGTAGCCCGCCACCGGCGCCAGCGCCAGTGGAATCGGGTTGAGCGTCACGACCGCGCTGGCCGCCAGGCTCAGCGCCATGCCGGTGCCCATGTAGTGCAGGGCCCGGCACAGGGGTTTGCGGTGCTCACCCACATAGTAGGGCCAGAATTCCTCAAAGCTCTGAATTCGCTCCGCCATCTCTATCCTCCTCGCGTGGGCAGCGATTCTATCACAACCCGGCCCTTCTTCAGGCCCCCAGCCTTTCCTTGACGAATGCGGTCACGCGGGCGAGGGCCTCGCGCGACTCGGGCATGAGCCCGGCGAACATGGGGAAGTCGTGCCACATGTGCTCCCAAACTTCGAGGGTCACCTGCGTGCCGGCTTCTTTTGCGCGCTCGGCAAAGCGCACCGAGTCGCTCTGCAGCACCTCGGCGTCCCCAACCTGGATGTACAACGGCGGCAGATCGTTGAGCGGCCGGCGAAGCGGCGCCAGAATGGAGATGCGGGGATGATTGGCCACAGCATAGTGGGCCACCAGCTTGCGAATTACGACGGGACTGAACCACGGATCGGCGTCCTTGCGCGTGACATAGGACTCGCCGTCAAATTCCAGGCAATCGGTCGCTGGCGAGAACAGTAATCCCGCCGCGGGCATCGGATCGCCCGCGTCCCGCGCGCTGATGAGCGTCATCAGCGCCAGACATCCGCCCGCCGAGTCGCCGCCAACGACGATCTGGTCCGCCGAAACCCCATGGCGCAGCAGCCAGCGGTACATGCCCAGGCAATCGTCATTGGCACAGGGGAACGGGTTTTCCGGCGCGAGGCGGTACTCGGGAAGCAGCACCCGAAGGCCCGCGCCTTTTGCGATGTGCGCGGCGAACTCCCGGTGGCTGTCGGCGCCGCCGCAAACGAAACCGCCGCCGTGCAGGTAGAGAATCGTCCGCGGATCATCCATTGCCGCCTCGCTGGAGGCGATCCACTCGCACGGAAGGCCCAGGATGTTCTCCTTGCGAATGATCGTGCCCTTGGGCAGACGGGAAATCCCGTTCATTAGTTTGAGCAGCCCGCGCTGCACCCAGGGATAATCCGCCGCCGCAAAGGCCGGGCGGACCACTGTCTTCACCGTGCCGCGAACAAAGCGCCCCTGCCTTGAGAGCTCTCCGACCGGGACGAAGTACCCGGAATTCTCACTCATTGCTGACTTCCTTCTCCGCCCGGCACCAGAAGCACCTTGCCGCGGGTCATGTTTTCCTCATAGCGGGCGATGGCCTCGATCGCGCCGCTGAGCGGGACGCGCTCGGCCACGGCGGTCGAGAGCTCGCTGCCGATGTGCCGTTGCACCTCGCGCATTGCGAGCAGCAGCCGAAGGTTGCCCTGCTTGCGAATCCAGTCGGAAAGCCAGAAGCCCGAAAGGCGCTTCCGCTCGAAGATGAGCTGCCCGGGCTCGACTCCGCAGGATTCCAGCGAGAGGGCGCCGTATACGACGGCCTCCGATCCGCGCGGCATGGCCGCCAGCAGCTTACCGGTCAACTCGCCCGCGACGGCGTCGAAGGCGATCGTCGCGCCGAGTTTCTTTGCCCGCTCGTGGAGCTGCTCTTCAAAATCACTGTCGCTCGAATCGAGGACATGTTTGGCGCCCATCTCCCGCAGGAGCTTTGCCTGCTCATCGCGGCGCACGACGTGAATCACCGGATAATGATCGCGCTCGCTCATGCGCAGCATCATCCGGCCCAGGGCGCTGGCCGCCGCGGTATGAATCGCTGCCTTGTGCCCGCCGCGCTTTGCGTTCTCGAGCAGCGCCATGGCCGTGAGCGGATTGACGATCAGGCTTGCTCCCTGTTCGTCGCTGATCTCTTTGGGAAGCGGGATGCACATGGTCGGGCTGGTCACGACGTATTCCGACCAGGTGCCGTCGGCATCTTCCTGCACGCCGCAGGTCACGCGCTTTCCCACCAGCCAGCTCGAGTACATCCCACCGCCCGAGGCAACGACCGTGCCCGCGCCTTCGAAACCCGGGACGCAGGGCGTGGCTTTGGTAAACCCGTAGAGCCCGCGCGTGAACATCACGTCCGATGGATTGACCGGCGCGGCCGCCATTCGCACGAGCACTTCGCCGGACCCGGGCCTGGGCACGGGGACTTCATCGACGCGCACCGAGCCGGGCGCGCCATCGAAGGCATGCACCCGCACGGCCTTCATGGTTTCGGGAATCTGGTCACTGGCAATCATGGTGGGCCCTCCCGCCCGGAGGTGCGCGCCAGCAGGGCGCGGCGCTCTCCTTGTATCCGCCCGCGCGCGGTCCTGCCAAATTTGCAATGGAAGTCATTGCTCCCCGGTCGGTGGCGATTTGGGCGGCGGGAGGGTAAAAGCCACCCTCACGCGCCAACCTGAGGCGCCGAGGGGCGAATGAGCGAAGAATCGGGCAATCAAGGCGCTGGGGGCTCCGGAGCATCGTTCTGGGAGCGCCTGCGCGAAAATCCCCAGTGGGTGCTCTACGCGCTGGGAGCCGGTCTGCTCTATTTTGTGGCGACAGAGTTCTTTCGCCGTTTTCCCCATTCGGGCGACGAATATGCCTATGTCTACCAGGCCAACACCTTTCTCGCCGGTCGCCTGGTCAACCCCCTCTCGCCGTTTCCCCCGACCTATACCGTGGTTCACACCATCAGCATGCCGTGGGGAATGTTCTCGAAGTATCCGCCCGGCTGGCCGGTGGTGCTGGCGCTGGGCGAGGCCCTCTCGCTGGGATTTCTGGTTGGGCCCGCCATCGGGCTGATCACACTCATCCTCGGTTACCGCCTGGCCGAGCGCCTGGCCGGTCGCCAGAGCGCGCTGGTGATGACAGCGCTGCTCGCAACCAATGGCTTTTTCCTTTTCAACAGCGCGTCGTTCTATCCGCATGCGCCAGTGATGCTCGCGCTCATTCTGATTTTCGATCATCTGGAGCGCTACTATCGTGCGCCGGCAACACGCGACGCGGTGATTGCATCGGCCGCGCTGGCTTTTGTCGTTCTGGCCCGCCCCTTCGACGGGGCCCTGATTTTGGGCATCCTGCTGCCGGTGCTTGCGATCTACTTTTTCCGAAACCTCAGCAAGCCGCTGGCCCGCGACACCGCTATTGCAGTCAGCATTCAGGTGCTCGCTGTGGGGATCTACCTTCTCTACAACAAGGGCACGACCCACGAGTATTTCACCTTCGGGCACCAGCTCGCCGACGCGACCGATCGCCCGGAGCTGGCACCGACTAAGATGGGCGCCCCGTTTCTCTTTCGTGCGGGTCGTTATCTCGAGGTCTTCTGGCCACTCATTCTGGCGCCGCTGGCACTCTTCATCCGGCGCGACGATCCGGCGCCGAATCGCCGTCTGCTGATCGGCTTTTTCGCCTTTTCATTGCTGTTCTGGGTGGGATATGCGACCTATCTCGTCCCCGACCTGCCGCCGCGCTACGGCTCACGCTACCTCTATCCGACGCTCTTTCCGCTGGCACTGCTGGCCGCCGTGGCACTAATGCAGGTCTTGCGCGGGACCGCCCGCTGGATCGTACTGGCGCTGCTGTGCGGCGCCCAGCTCGTGCAGGTCTACAACGCGGGCGCGGGGATCCAGATGGCGATCGATGCGGGAACCGGGCTCTATCAGGCGAGCACTTACCTGGGCGCCGCGCTCAAACCCGAAAAGATGGCCGTCGCCATTCAGGGCTCTTCCGGCTCGATCCCGAGCGTCGATCTGGTACGCAACGACCTTGATTACAAGCAGGACGTTCTTTTCATGCGAACGCCGCTGGGCCTGCGACCCCCGGTACCTGCCGCCCAAGCGCGCGTCCGCTACGTGTGGGACGGCATCGGCGGTGCGCCGGTGCTCTGGAGCGATGAAGCGGAAGCGCGTGTTCCGATGTTCGTGCTCAGCTCGCCGCAGCCCACCGCGCTGCCACGCGAGGATCGCCCCGGCTGGGTGCTGGTCACGGGCTCCAATCGTTGTTTTGGCGAGCACTACATCTATCCGGGAACGCGCCTGGATACCTGGGCGCGCATGGGCCCCTGCCCCGGCCCCAGCAACGTGAGCTGGGCGCCGATGCCCGCGCTCTCGCCCCAGGACGCGGCCGCGCAACACGCCGAGCGTTTCTACGTGCACTACCGCACTTTCGTGACCATCGATAAAGAGCAGGACTACAGCTTTGCGCTGCGCTCCAGCGGCGGCGGCGCGC
>JAGRBM010000386.1 GCA_020434085.1 Chrysiogenia bacterium
ACGGCGGCCGGATTTTTCTCGTTCTCAACCAGCCCGGTGGTCCCGATTCAGCACCTGGGCATCTATGCGGGCCTTGGCTGCCTGTTTGCCTTCGTGGTGACGGTGATGCTGATTCCCGCGCTGCTCTCCCTGCTGCCAATGCCCGACGCCGCGCGTACCGAGCGTTACCACGAGGGTATCGTCTCACGCTCGCTGGAGAGCCTGGGGGACTGGGTGGAGCGAAACGCGGGCGCCGTGCTCGGTGTGAGCGCCGCGCTCTTTGCCGCGTCGATCATCGGCATCTCCATGGTGAATGTAGAAGGCAACACCATGGCCTACCTCTCCAAGGATCATTGGGTGCGCCAGGCCATCACCTTCATGCAGGATCGCCTGGGTGGACTTTCGAGCTTCGAGGTGGTCTTCAGCGGTGATGAGGACACGGCGAAGGACCCGGTCCTTCTGCGCGCCATCGATCAGATGCAGCGTGAGATTCTTGAAGATCCGCAGGTCTCCAACAGCTTCTCCCATGTGAACTACCTCAAGGACATCAACCAGTCGCTCAACGAGGGACGCCCGGAGATGAACCGCGTACCCAAGACGAGCGACATGGTGGCGCAGTACCTGCTGCTGGCCGAGACGTCCGGTGACGACGACATCAACCGCTTCGTGAACTACGACTACTCGAAGGTGCGCGTCACCTCGCGCTGTCCGGCCACGCTCAGCAAAGAGTACCTGGACATGATGGACCGCGCGCAGGAAATTGTGACCGACGCCGTGCGGGTCAGCGGCGTGCAGGCGAACATCACGGGAGTCGTGCCGCTCTATGCGAAATTCGACCGGCTCCTGCTCAGCAGCCAGATGCAGTCGCTCGCGCTGGCATTTTTCATCATCTACCTGTTCATGACGGTGCTGATGAAGAGCTGGAAGATCGGGCTGCTCTCCATGATTCCCAATGGCCTGCCGATCTTCATGACGCTCGCGCTGATGGGCTACTTCGGATTCAACCTCGATGCGGCGACGGTGATGATCGCGGGCATTGCGCTGGGAATCGCGGTGGACGATACCGTCCACTATCTCAATCGTTTCCACGTGGAGCTGGGCAAGGCCGACTGGAACTACTCCGAGGCCGCCCGCCGGGCCACTCACGTCGTGGGGCGCCCGATCTTCTTTACGTCCGTGATCCTGCTCGTGGGTTTTGGCGTGCTGGTCTTTGGCAACTTCCGTCCGACCCGCATGTTCGGATACCTCACGGGACTGACCATGATTTTCGCGCTGATCGGCGACCTGGTGTTGCTGCCGGCGCTTCTGCTCAAGCTCAAGCCGTGGGGGGATGCGCCCGCCACGCAGGCCGAGATCGGCCCGGCATTGGCCGGCGGCCCGGAACAGGGGGGAATCGCATGATGAGGCACGTGCGCAAACTGGGGCTGATTTTCCTGGGAGTTTTGCTGGCAGCGCTTCCGCGGGAGGCGGCCGCCATTGAACTCACGGAAAATCTGACCCTCAATGGCTACGTTCACTACGAACACTTCAGCTTCATCAAAAACACTGGCTCTCCGAAAATCGACAGCCGCAATGAAGTCGCATTCCATACCGAGTGGGTTTTCTACGGCGACGACATCAAGGCTTTTGTTGCGCCGGAGTTCCGCTTCGACGGCAGCGACGAGGACCGCAACGACATTTTCCTCGATGAAGCCTGGATGGACTACTACAGCGAATACGTCGACTTTCGCATCGGCAAGCAGATCATTTCCTGGGGGCGCGCCGACACCATTCGTCCCACCGACGTGTGGAAGATCAAGGATTTCACCGACTTCTTCGAAGAAGAAGAGGAAGGCATCGTCGCCCTGCAGGCCCGCGGATTTGTGGGCGACTTCACGCTGACCGGAATCTGGGTGCCTTACTTCCAGCCGGACACCCTGCCGCTGACGAAGGAAAACAGTCGCTTTTTCCCTTCGACCTTCTTTCCGACCCTTGTGCCGAACGGGCAGGCGGCTTTTGGACTGACCTCCACCGGGCCCTACAACATTGAATATGTTGACGATAACTCCCTGTTCCCCGATGACGGGGTGAAGTCCTCGGAGTTCGGCGCAAAGATCGACTACACGTGGGAGGGCTGGGACTTCTCGCTTAGCTACGGCTACCTCCACGACCGGATCGCAACTTTCTTCCTCGGGCCCAATTTTGTTTCCGAGACCGTGAACCCGTTTCCGGGCGGTACCAGCAATGCCGTCTTCGCCCTGCAGGAAGAACACAGCCGCATCCACATGATTGCAACCGACGGGGCCACCACGGTGGGCCAGCTCGGCATCCGCTGGGAGGCCGCCTACTTCATCACGAGCGATCATGACGGGACCAACCCGCTGATCGACGACCCCTACCTGCAGGCCACCGGCGGATTCGACTACACCTTCACCAACGTCATCGGCGATCAGGACGTGATGATCCTCATCCAGTACGCCACTGATCAGGAACTGCCCAAGCAGGGGCAGAAGAACATTCGCGCCGGTGCCAACCTGCGCCACTTCTTCGAGCACGCGACCCTCTCGGTGATCGAGTGGAAGTTCAGCGAGTATTTCAAGATCCAGGCCCGGGCCTTCATCAACCTTCGGAACGCCGACCACCAGATCGAGCCCGAGGTCCAGTGGAGCCCGGCCGACGGCCTGACCCTGACCGTGACGGGCCAGATCGTGGGCGGTATCGGGGGCAAGGACAGCTTCTTCACCGCCTTTGAGGACGAAGATCGCGTCCAGGCGCGTGTCGAATATGCCTTCTAGGACAGGCAGAGCCCTGTTTTGAGGGCTTTGGCTGCACGTGGATACGGCCCGGGAAGGGCGCCCCTTGCGCCGGTCGGGCGGATTGTCTATAAAGGCCGCTCCCGAATTGCCCAAACCGGCTGTTTGGGACTGATTGGGTAAAGAACCGGAGAAGAAGACCATGCAAGCGGGAATTCACCCCAACTACGCACCTGTCAAAATCACCTGCGCGTGCGGTGCCGTCTTTGAGACGCGCTCCACCAGCGGCGATTTTTCGCTGGATATCTGTTCGCAGTGCCATCCGTTCTACACGGGCAAGCAGAAGCTTGTCGATACCGCGGGCCGGGTTGAGCGCTTCCGTCGGAAATACGGTAAGACCGAAGACAAAAAGTAGCGACCCCAGAGTTTCCAAAGCCGCCCGCAGACGCCAAGTGCAGTCGCGGGCGGTTTTGTTTTATGAGCTGAATGCGCTCTGATAGCGCCGGCCGGATAGAGTCATGTTCGAGAAACTTGCGGAAATCGAGACCCGTTTCCAGGAAGTGGAAAAACTCCTCTCGGACCCCAGTGTGGTGTCCGACCGGGACCGCTTTACCAAACTCTCGCGTGAACACTCCGAACTCGAACCCCTCATGGGCGCGTGGGCCATCCTGCGCAAGACCCGCGAGGAGATGGCCTCCCACAAGGAACTTCTCGAAGAAGAGAGCGACGAAGACCTGCGCGAGCTGGTCAAGGCCGAGCTGCCCGAGCTCGAAGCGCGTGCCGAAGAACTCGAAGCCGAGATCAAGGTCATGCTGCTGCCCAAGGATCCCAACGACGACAAGAACGTCATCCTGGAAGTCCGGGCCGGCACGGGCGGTGACGAAGCGACGCTTTTTGCCGCCGACCTCTACCGCATGTACACCCGCTACGCAGAGCTTCGCGGCTGGAAGGTCGAAGTACTGTCCATGTCCGAGTCCGAGGTGGGCGGCTTCAAGGAAGTCATCGCGCTCATCAAGGGGGCGGGCGCCTATTCGCGCCTGAAGTTCGAGGCGGGCACCCACCGCGTCCAGCGCGTCCCCAAGACCGAGGCCCAGGGACGCATCCACACCTCTGCCTGCACCGTCGCGGTGCTCCCGGAGGCCGAGGACGTGGAGGTGAACATCGACCCCAACGACCTGCGTATCGACGTCTATCGAAGCTCGGGGCCCGGCGGGCAGAGCGTGAACACGACCGACTCGGCCGTGCGCGTCACCCACGTGCCGACAGGGCTCGTCGTGAGCTGTCAGGACGAGAAGAGCCAGCACAAGAACAAGGCCAAGGCGCTCAAGATCCTCAGTTCGCGCCTGCTGGAAAAAATGCAGGACGAGCAGGACGAGGCCATCGCCGGGCAGCGACGCAAGATGGTGGGCAGCGGCGATCGCAGCGAGCGCATCCGCACCTACAACTTCCCGCAGGAGCGCCTGACCGACCACCGCATCAACCTGACGCTCTACAAGCTCACGCAGGTGCTCGAGGGGAATCTCGACGAGGTGATCGACCCGCTGATCGCCCACTACCGGGCAGAGATGCTCAAGGCAGAGGAAGGATCCGCGGCCGCCGCTTCCTGAGCGCGACCGTGAATAGCGTCATGGTGGCAAGCGGCGGCGGAAAGCCAGAGCGATGGACCATCCGGCGCCTGATCCAGACCACGGCGGAGTACCTGGAGAGCAAGGGCTCGCCGAGCGCGCGGCTCGATACCGAGCTGCTGCTCGCGCGGGCGCTCGACACCGACCGGGTGCAGCTCTACCTGCGGATGGACCAGCCACTGCTTCCCGCGGAGCTCGACGCCTTCCGGGCACTTGTTCGCCGCCGTGCCGCCCACGAACCGGTGGCCTATATTCTCGGCCGGCGCGATTTTTACGGGGTGAGCCTGGAAGTTGGCCCCGCGGTGCTCATCCCCCGGCCGGAAACCGAAGTTCTGGTCGACGCCGTGCTTGAGGAGTTGCCGGAAGATTCGCAGGCGCGGATTCTCGACATCGGCACCGGCAGTGGGGCCATCGCGTTGGCGGTGCTGAAAGAGCGCCCGGGCGTGAGCGCGGTCGCCACGGATGTCTCGTCGGAGGCGCTGGCGCT
>JAGRBM010000387.1 GCA_020434085.1 Chrysiogenia bacterium
AGCTCGGTATAGAGCTCCAGCCCGACCGCGGCGATGTGACCCGACTGGGAGTCACCCAGCAGGTTGCCGCCGCCGCGCAGTTCCAGGTCGTAGGTCGCAATGCGGAATCCCGCGCCAAGGTCCGAGTGTTCCTGCAGCACGTCGAGCCGTTTCTCGGCATCGTCGGTGACCTTCCCGCTCTCGGGAAGCAGCAGGTAGGCATACGCGCGCCGCGCGCCGCGTCCCACGCGCCCGCGAATCTGGTAGAGCTGCGAGAGGCCGAACATGTCGGCCCGGTCCACGATGAGCGTGTTGGCATTGGGAATGTCGAGCCCGCTCTCGATGATCGAGGTGCACATGAGCACCTGGAACTCCCCGCGCAGGAAGCTCAGCATCACCTTTTCGAGCTGCTTGGGCTCCATCTGCCCGTGCGCGACATGGATGCGCACGTTGGGGCAGAGCTCGCGCACGTGGTTGGCTTCGTCCTCGATGCTTTTGACCCGGTTGTGGACGTAGAAGACCTGCCCGCCGCGGGCGACCTCGGTGTCGATGGCCTCGCGGATGGTCTGGTCGTTCTTTCGCGAGACGACGGTGCGAATCGAGAGCCGGTCGGTGGGCGGCGTCGCGATGATGGAGAGATCGCGCATCCCGCTCATGGCCATGTGCATGGTGCGCGGAATGGGCGTGGCCGAGAGCGTGAGCACATCCACGGTCCGGCGCATCTTCTTGAAGCGCTCCTTGTGCTTGACGCCAAAGCGCTGCTCTTCATCGATGATGACCAGGCCCAGGTCCTTGAACGCCACGTCGCGCTGGATGAGCCGGTGCGTGCCGATGATGACATCGATTCTTCCGGCGGCCAGATCGGCGAGTACGTCCTTCTGCTCGGCCGCCGAATGAAGGCGCGAGAGAGCGGACACTCTCACCCCGTAGGGATCGAGCCGGCGCTCGAAGCTCATGGCGTGCTGCTCTACGAGAACCGTGGTGGGCACCAGCACGGCGACCTGCTTGCCGCCGTGGACCGCTTCGAAGGCGGCGCGGATGGCGACCTCGGTCTTTCCAAAGCCCACGTCGCCGCAGACCAGGCGATCCATCGGGCGCGGCGAGAGCATGTCGGCGAGCACTTCACCGATGGCGCGTTCCTGGTCGGGCGTTTCGTCGAACTCGAAGGCCGCCTCGAAGGCGCGGTATTCCTCGTCGAGGGGCGGGTAGGCAAAACCCGGGTTCACTTCGCGCGCGGCGTAGATGTCCAGCAGCTCGGCGGCGAGCTTGTAGACGGCCTCGCGCACTTTCTGGCGCTTGGTCTTCCAGCGCGCGCCGCCCATCTTGTCGAGCCTGGCTTCGACCCCCTCGGGCCCGGAGAACTTCGCCACCGCGCGGATGCGGTGGGCGGGCACGTAGAGCTTGTCGCCGCCGGCATATTCGAGCACCAGGTAGTCGCCGGCGTGGCCGCCCATGACCATGTGTTCCAGGCCGCGGAAGCGTCCGATGCCGTGCTCGCCGTGCACGATGAAATCGTCGGGGGCCAGATCGGCCAGCGAATTGAGCATCCCCTCGAGCTTGGGCGCCGCCTGGCGCGTTCGCTTGCGGTGCGTGCCGGAGATTTCCTCTTCGGTGAGCACCACGATGTCGGCGTCGGGCAGTGCGAAACCCGCCGAGAGCGTGCTGTGAATCAGGTGCAAGGGCTCGGCGCCGTCCACGGGCTCGGCCTGCGGCCCGGCAAGTTTCGAGAGCGAGCCCACCGGCACGTCGCTGCGCAGGGTCGGAATCTCGTAGGGCTTTAGCAGCTCGGAGATTCGTTCCTGCTGGGAGTGGGTGTGACTGGCGACGATGACCCGGCGGCCCTCGCCGCGCCACTGCGAGAGCTGATCGACGAGCGGCTGCAGCGGACTCTCTCCCCGGCTTCCGCTGGCCGCGCTCTTGCCGGCGCCGCGCAGGGAGTCGGCCCAGGTCTGCGAGCGCACGCTGTGCACGACGAGCGTCTCTCGCCCGGCATCGTCTTCGCCCTCGCCCGCCCCCTCGGTCTCTTCCATGAGCAGGTTGGCGCGCGCGAAGAGTTCCTCGCGAAGTTTTGCGGCGTCGGCAAATAAATCGCGCGGATCGGATGCGGGAAGCTCCGCTTCGCGGCGGCGCTCGTATCCGATTTCCAGACGCTCACCGACGACGTCGAACTGACGCTCGACCTGCGCGGCTTCCACCACCGCAAGGTGCGCCTTTTCGCCCAGATGGTCGAGCAGCGTCGGCACGTTCCGGTAGAAGTGCGAGAGCAGGTATTCCAGACCCGGAACGCGCTGGTGATCCTTCAGATCGTTTTTCAGATCGGTGACGTATTGAAAGCCCGCGGTGCCGGCCTGCTGTTCTTCGGAGAGGCGCTCCATCGCGCGGCGCAGCGGCTCGTCCTCAAAGAAGATTTCCTGCATGGGGAGCAAGTAGATCTCTTCGATGGGGAGCTTGCCGGAGGTCTTGATGCTGCGCTGGGTGCTCGGATCATAGAAGCGCACCGATTCGAGTTCATTGTCGAAGAATTCCAGGCGCAGCGGGAAGTCGTAGCCCGGCGCGAACACGTCGAGGATGCCGCCCTTGACCGCAAACTCGCCCCGGTCCTCTGCGCGCGGGCCGCGCCGGTACCCCAGCGCGGTCAGCCGCTCGGGCAGCTCGGCGAACTCGGTATCGGCGCCGACGATCAGATATTCGTAGCGTTCGTAGAGCGCCTCGCGCGGGGCGGTGAGCTGCATGATCGCGGCGACCGAACCCACCACGGTGACTTCGTCGGGCCGGTGCAGCAGCCCGTAGAGCGCGCTCATGCGCCGGGCCTGATGCTCCACCGCGGCCGAACGGTTGTCGTAGGGGCGCTGCTCCCAGGCAGGCAGGTAGAGAAGCCGGCGGCGCTCGGGTGTGGCCGGATTCTCCGTGCCGCGGTCGGTCCCCAGAAACTCGGCGAGATCTTCATATAAGGTAAGCGCGCGCTCGGGCGTGGGGCAGACCACCAGGCCCGCCTGGTAACCCGCCGCCTGGAGCTGCGCCAGGGCCCAGGCCCCGGCGCTGGCGCGCAGGCCGCCAAGGCGCACCTTGCCGCCGCCCCCCAGCAGCTCGCCGGCGCGCCGGAGGCTCTCGCGGTCGTTGTGGATCTCTTGGCCCAATCGTGGGTTCTCCCGATAAACCAGCGAAAAACGCAAACGTCCCCGCAAGCCGCAAAAAATCCGCGGCCTTCGGGGTGTCCCTCAGACGGGGCTCAATATAGGTGGGATTTGGGCGATGGGAAGGGGGAGTCGTCCCTGCCACTGATTCCTTGGAGAGGCGCAGGCAATCCACGGGATTTGGGAATTTTCTGGCTATCGTGAGCGTGGACGTGCTCGTGCACGTGAACGATTCGAGCACGAGCACGTCGACGCTCACGCTCACGACCGGCGCAACACGTTGATATTCCGTGGATTGCCGGCTCCCCCGGGCTGCCCCGGCACCGGGAAGCTGAATCCTTGACCCGTCCGGGTGCATCAGGAATGATGAGCGCGCCGGATGGACACTTCCGGCGCGAGACAGGAGAATCCGCCATGGGCAAGACCCTCGAAATCACCGACGCCACCTTCGAATCCGAAATCCTCAACTCTGACGTGCCCGCCATCGTCGACTTCTGGGCACCGTGGTGCGGTCCCTGCCGTGCAGTTGCTCCCATCGTCGAAGAACTTGCCGGAGACTACGAAGGCAAGGTCAAGGTCACCAAGATGAACGTCGACGAGAACCAGAACACCCCGGCCCAGTTCGGCGTGCGCGGCATCCCGACCGTCATCGTCGTCAAGGGCGGCCAGCTCGTCGGCCAGATCGTCGGCGCGCAGCCCAAGAGCAAGTTCGTCGAGCTGATCGACAAGGCGCTCTGAGCGACCGACCATTTTTTTCGGACCCAACGAAAAGCCCCGCCGGAAGGCGGGGCTTTTTTTGTGCAGGCGATGACTCGATTGTTTTCCCGTTCGTCCTGAGTAGCGTTGCAAACGCAACGCGTATCGAAGGGCAAGCGGGCCTCGAACATCCCAGGCCCTTATGCCCTTCGATACGCCGCTATGCGGCTACTCAGGACGAACGGGGTGTTTATCTGTGCAACGAGTCCCTCAATCGCAGCACGGATTCTTTCTCTCCCAGTCGATCACGTTTCCGCGCCGGTCCTGCTTGAGGGCGCAGCAGGCCTGCACGAGTTCGCGCACTCTCTTGCGGCCGCGCTGGACGCGGGATTTGAGCGTGGCAACCGGCACGCCCAGGCGGCGGGCGGCCTCGGTCTGTGAGAGGCCTTCGATCTCGACAAGGCGCAGGGCCTCGCGCTGGGTGGGCGGCAGGGCCTCGATGAAGAAGGGGAGCCAGCCGCCGACGCGCTCGTTCTCGTTGGCGCCTTCGGCACCCTCACCCGCGGGAGCATCGTCGATCCCGTCACCGGCAACGTCTTCGCGGCTTCGCGCGCGCTTTCGGTGGTGATCGGCGATGGCGCTGCGCAGAACCTGGAACACCCAGCCGCGCAGGTCGCGGACCTCGGTCCCGCTGCCCAGCGCGCGGTGAATGCGCAGGAAGGTTTCCTGCACCACGTCATCGAGCTCAGTTTCCTTCACCCGCCTTGCGGCGTAGCCGCGAAGCTGCGATTCGAAGGCGCGCCAGAGGGCGGCCGCATCGGGGCCGCCCTCCGGCGATGCACTCACTTGTGACTGCGTCGAACTCACGCGCGTATCATCGCGCATTCCTAGGATGCCGGGCAACACGCACTCGCTTCAGCGCTGCTGCGCGCCGGGACGTCGGCCTCGGTGACGATGAAGACTTCCCAGCGATGGCCGTCGGGGTCCTCGACCCACACCTTGTTCTGGCGGGCGTAGCAGCACTCGACGTCGTTCTGGACGAGCTTGAGCAGGCCTTCCTTTTCGAGGCGTTCCCTGGCTTCCATCACACGGGCGGGGTCGGTGACCTCGATGCCCAGGTGAAAGGAAGAGAACGGGCGCTTCCCGGCGGCGTCGAGCGTTTTGTTGAGCGTGAAGTTGAGCGCGGGCTCGGCAAGATCGAACTTGGCATAGCCCGGGCGCACCTTGGCGGGGGCGACGCCGAAAAAGCGCTCGTAGAAGGCGACGGAGGCGTCGATGTCGGCGACCTCGAGTGCAATGTGGGGGCGAATGGCGGCCCGTGTTGTTGAGAGACTGGTTGTTTCCATGGCGGCAAGGCTCCTTATTTCCAATCGGTTTCTGCCCTCGAAGACGCCGCGAGCCCCGAATGGATGCATCGGCCGGGAAAAAACTCCCCTGAAATGCCGCTTTCCCCAAACACTTCAAGGGGTTAGAATGATTCCGCCAACTGCTCTGATTCAGTCTGCGTCACACGGCGCGGCGGCAACGCGCGAAAGGCGGGGAAAGCACCCTTGGCCGAGATCAAGAAGATACTGCTCGTCGACGATGTCCCCCTGTTCCTGGAACTCGAGAAGGGATTTCTCGAGGGATTCGGTGCGTCGGTCTACACCGCCACCGACGGGGCCGAGGCCGTGCGCATCGCCAAGCGCGAGAAGCCCGACCTGATCATCATGGACCTCATCATGCCCGGCATGGACGGGGACGAGGCCTGCCAGACGATCAAGACCGATCCGGTCCTGGCCAGCACGCCCGTCATTCTGGTGACGGCGCAGACCGCCGACCAGGCCACCGAACGCGCGCGCGGCTGCAAGGCCGACGCGCTCGCCTTCAAGCCGCTCAAGCGGCAGGAGCTGCTCGACCAGATCGACAAGCTGCTCAGCGCACGCCACCACGAAGTGCTCGCCGGAAAGAAGCAGGTCCTCGTCATCGGCGACTCCATGTTCTTCCTGCAGCTCATTCAGGACGTGCTGCATGAGAAGGGTCACGTCGTCCACATCGCCAGCGATCAGGCGCAGGTCGACCAGGCCATCGCGACGCATCACCCCGACCTTGTCCTCATTGATCTATTGCTGACCAAGTCCGATCCCATCACCGTGCTCGAAGGCATCCGCGACAGGGCCCCGGGCCTGCGCGCCGCCGCGCTCACCAGCCTGGCGCCCGGCGATCCGCTGGCCGTGAAAGCCAAGGAAATGGGCTTGGTCGATTACATTTCGAAGAACATCCCGGCCAGCGACATCGGCTACCGCATCGACGAAATTCTTTTCGCCAATGCCGCCAATACCCGCCGCGCGCCGCGCTACAGTTTCCGTGCGCCCATTCAGTACAAGAAGGGCCGGTTCTGGATTCTCGGTGAGATTGCGAACATTTCCGAGAGCGGGATGTGCGTCAAGGCCCTGGAGCTGCCGGAGAACGGCGCGCAGATTCTGCTGCGTTTCCAGTTCCCCTACGACAAGGAAAACCTCGAAGAAGAAGCGCAGGTCGTGTGGATCAACGCGCCCGGTCGCCCCGCCTACGACGCCGGCCGCCCCGTGGACTCGGGCTTCGGCGTGCATTTTTCCAGCCCCTCGGGCACGTTCAAGGAACGACTGGGTGATTATGTGAAGCGGCAGGGAAGAACGTAACAGCGCCGAAGGCGCAACCACTCCCTCTGCCCCCTCCGGGGGAAGATGCCCGAAGGGCAAAAGGGGGTGTCCGCGTCGGCGCAAACTCCCCCTCAGTGCGCTTCGCACCCAGCTCCCCCGCGCGCGGGGGAGCGCTACAAAGTCGCGCGCCGAAGGCGCGCAGCCTCAACCCAAATTCCCCAGATTCGGCCTAAGCGTCAGGCCCGCGGCGACGAAGAGGTAGATGAGCTCGGTTGCCCCGGCGGCCGCGTCGGCCACCACGCGGCGGGAGAGTTCGGGGTCGCGGCGCGAGATGAGGTACGCAATCACCGCGCCGATGAGGCCGGTGGGCAAGATTGCCAGCACGTAGATGGGCTCGAGCAGCAGGAGCAGACCAAGCAACAAGAGGCTCGTCATGAAGACGACGGCTGCGGGCCGGACCTCCGCCACGTCGGGCGCGGTCTTGCCGGCGGCTGCCAGGCTCTCATCGGAGGCGAAGGTCTGCGTCACCAGCAGCGAGGACCAGCGGCCCGAGACCGGCCAGGCCAGAAACAGCGCCATGACCGGAAGCGTCAGGTCTTTGTAGCTGGCCAGAAAGAGGGCCATGGCCTCGCGCTCGAGAAAGAGCACAGCAAGAATCACCAGCGTCACGAGCGAGGTGCTCAGGTAGGCAGCCTTTGCGTTGGGATTTCCGAGCGCTTCGGCCAGGGCGCGCAGCGGGCGCAGCCCGGTGAGCAGGCCGTAGGCGAGCAGCAGCACGGCGGCCTCGAAGCCCGCAGGAATGAGCGGCACGCTGCGCACCAGCACCACATGGGCCCCGTAGACCAGAAACCCCACGAGCGGCGCGAACAGGGGCATGAGCACCAGCGCGCGGGCCCGCGCGGCCGGATCGGCGTACTGGAGATCGTCCCCGGGAATGGGGAAAAACCAGCTGAAAGCGAGCAGCAGACTCATTGAAACCGCCTGGGGCGCCGAATGCGGGGAAATCCGCCGGATCCGGGCCGGTTTTGGGCCTTTCGGGACGCCTTTTTGAGCCTTTATGTGAACAATTGTAAGGCCCGTTGCGCCCATCGAAGGACGGTAGGCATAATCTATAGTAGTTAGTCGCACAATTGTAGGATTGCTGCGTTTTTCCGGAAGGAGAGGCTCGCGCCGGTCGTGGTCAGCCTTCGGACATCTTTGCTCGCCCTCGCGGCG
>JAGRBM010000388.1 GCA_020434085.1 Chrysiogenia bacterium
ACGCGCCGGGCTCTCCCGCGCGGCGTAGGGCTCAGGGCGCGCTCTTCCAGAACAGGAACGATTCTTCCGTGCCACGCGCCGGACACTCGGAGTAGGTCGTCACCGGCCAGTTCGCGCCGATGCAGGGGCCTTCTCCGCCCTGATCGCAAGAGTCCACATTCGTCACCGGCACCGTCGCGTTCAGGTCGTATTTCAGGATGTCCGTGATACGCATGGTGTGAAGTCGAATCATGGTTCGCAGCTGCGAAGCCGAGATGACTTCATCGCCATGTGCGCGGATCTTCGCGCGCGTTGCATCGTGGAGATCGAGACAATACCAGGGCCGGTAGAGCCACGCGCCATACTGGATCAGGTTGAGTGCTGCGAAGGCCCCCAGCAGTGCGGGAGTGCGGCCACGCAACGCGGGGATTCGTTCGCCCAGCCATTCGAGTGCTGCGACCGCAGCGAGCAACGCGCCCGGTAGTGCGGCATAGCCGTAGCGCATTTGCGCCCGCCCCCGGGAGAGCACGGGGATGAGCAAGATCACAACGGCCCAGATCAGGCCAAATCGAACGGTGCGATTGCGCGTCTGAAGAACTGCCGCCGCACCGACGATTAGGCCCAGCGCTGGAAGCGTATACTCGGGCAGAAAGCGCGAGAATCTGTACAGCGTGAACAGGCGTACCAGCAATTCTCCCAGCGCGGCAATGCCATCGATGTAGAACTGAATCGAGTCAGGGCTCGCTCCGGTCAGAGGATCGAGCGTCGCGCCGGGGTTGAGAAACGCCCACGCTGCCAGCAACGCAAGCACCAACTGCAAGCCCGCCAGCGCCGGCACAAGCGCGCGCGCGTCCCGGCGGTCCTGCGTCCAGGCATCGAGCCAGAGCACCGCGGGAAAGAGCATGGCGGAGGTCTTGGACAAAACAGCGAGGACGACGAACGCGAACGACCATGCGAGCCAGCGGCGAGCGCGCGTGCGGCGTTCCCAACACAGGAACGCGACGAGAAGGAATAACCCCATCTGCACGTCACCGGCCGCCGAGGCCCAAAACCATGCCTCGCTCGCGCTGGCGCTGAGCAAAAACACCGCAGCCACCGCCGTCGCGACGGGCTCATCCCAACGCTCGCGCGCAAGCGTCCACATCAGCGCCGTCGCTGCGCCGTGCATCGCGAACGTAACCACAAGGATGAAGTAGTACGGGTGCTCGACTGAAAATAGCGCACCGAGTTTCCAGAGCACAATCCGCACCAGAAACGGCCCGGTCTGCAGTGAGCCAATCTCCGTCCACGGCGCCTTTACGGCGTCGAAAGCAAGGAACAGATCATCTACCGCGAATCCGATAGTCTGGAGGCGGTAGGAAAGCAGCAGAAGGGCCAGCCCCGCCAGCACCACAACCGATCGTATTGACGGCCGCGCCACCGGCACTGGTGAGTTCGGTAGCACGGGATTCGCCACCAGCTACTCAGCCCCCGCGCAACATGATCGCGAAGTCGGTCACCCCGACATCGATCCCGAGCTGCGAGAGCAGCGTGGTGACCTGGCCGCGGTGGTGGGTCTGATGGTTGAACAGGTGAGTGATCGCCCACCAGCGCGGGTGGGTGAATTCATCACCCTTCGCATTCTTGTAGGTCATGTCCTCGGCGAGCTCATCGGCTTCGAGTTGCCCGGCATAGAGCTCAATCTGATGGTCGGTGCGCGCGCGTTCCTTTTGGAGAAGCGCGAAGTCTTCGTAGAGGATGTGGCCGTAGCCTTTGGCCTCGATGAGCCCGCCGCCGGGCGCGTAGGAATACCCGATGGTCGGGTCTTCGGTAAGCCGGGCAAGCCAGGCCCGGTCGGCCCACAGGATGTGGTTGAGCGTGCGCAGGATCGAGCCAAAGAACGCGCCGCGCTCCTCTGCAAGCTGCTCGGCAGGCAGCTTCGCGCACGCGGCATAGAGCTTCTCATTCATCCAGCGGTTGTAACGGGCGAGTTCCTTGTATTGATCGAGCATCGGCATGTATGGCAGCATACTCGACAACAAATCCGCCCGGATAGTCCCGCTTTTCCCATCGCGGCTTTTTCTGATGTCACCAGACTCTAGAGGATCTTCCATGTTTGCGATCAATCACGCTGCCGCAGCCCTGCCACTAAAACGCCGCTTCCCCGAAGCGCCACTCCCATTGCTGCTGCTCTCTGTCCAGGCGATCGAAATCCTCTGGGTTGTACTGAACCTGATTGGCGTGGAATCGACCCGCACGGAGGCAAGCGTGCGCTACGTCGGCGACATCCATCTCTCTCACATGCCCTGGTCCCACTCGGTAGGAGGCGCGCTGTTGGTGGCCGGGCTCATTGCGGGCGGGCTTGCAGTTGCCGGGCGTCGCAAGCTTGCACTGGCGATGGGTCTGGGCGTGCTCTCCCACCTGGTGCTCGATCTGCTTACCCACGCGCCGGACATCGCGCTGTTTCCGCCCTGGGTCAACGCGAAGGTCGGAACGGGCCTCTATCCGCAGTGGCCGCTCATTGCATTTTTCGTGGAGTTCGCATTCGCGCTGTGGTGCTGGCGCGTCTTTCAGGGCTCGCGCGGGTTGCTGATACTTCTCGTGGCATTCAACCTTGCCAACCTCACACTCTTCCTGCCGAATGTAGCCGGGCCCGAAGCGCTGCTCAGCGGAAGGCCGCTGGTGCTCGCAGCGCTGATCGGCGTGCAGATTGCGGTGACACTCACCCTGGTGGGATTGCTGGCCCGCGAAAAAGTCCCCGGCACGAACACGGCCGGTTAAAGAAAAAAAGTGCGAGTGGGGCTGTAAGCCGGATTCTGTCCACATGCTCCAGACTGGTCTGGGGCACGCTGGACGGTCATTCCTCTGGGACGTGCGTTGCCGCACGCCTCTAGCTCGCTACCCGGACGCCTGGCCAGGGGGTCTCGGCTCGTAACGCGTCCCTATTTGCGATTGCTCCGGGCGGGGTTTACCGCGGGGCCCGTTGCCGGGCTCTCCCGGGTGAGCTCTTACCTCACCGTTTCACCCTTGCCTGTGAGCGCCCGAAGGCGCCCCATCGGCGGTTTGCTTTCTGTTGCACTTTCCGTCGGCTTGCGCCGCCTGGCCGTTAACCAGCGCCCGCCCCCATCGGAGTCCGGACTTTCCTCGACACGCCCGAAGACGCGCCGCGACCGTCCGCCCCACTCGCCCGGGCAGTCTAGTTCAAAACGCCTGTGAATGCGCCGGGCCCGGAGAAGCCGCTGCACGCAAAGTCCTGCAGCCCGGACATTCCGGGCGCCCTGTCCGAATACTGCCCGGACGCGAACCAAAGCGCCGGCATACCCGCGTAGCGTGCCGGTTCAAAGAAATACGCCTTTTCGAAGAGCACTTCAGCGAGACTGGTCGCGTCCGAGACCGCATAGATCACGTCGCCGCGAATCCCGCCCGGAACGACCAGAAGGGTCGGCGCAACCGGCGCCCGCTCGCGCCAGCAGCGCGCGACCGCTGCCGCGTCCGCGCGTATGGCCTGCTGTTCCTGCCGGATCGCTCCGAGTTTTTCGAGTGAGAGCAGGTAGGGCGCGCACCCCGCCAATGTGAGGATCAGCGCCGCTGCGATTTGTTCCCTCCTGGTTCTACCGATGCGCTCGCCAATCCGCACCACTGCAATCGAAACCCATAGCGCCGCAAAGGGGATTACCGGCCAGAAGTAGCGAAGGCCGATCGGTTTGCCCAGCATTCCCGATACGATCGCGAACCCGTGAACAAGTGCCGCCGGCGCCAAAAGCGGCAGGAGCAGAGACCATCGTGCGCGATCAGCCAGAAGCAGCAACACCCCCGCAAATGCGAGCAGCAGAAACGCATCGCCGCTCAATCCAAGCCACGCGCCACGCAGCCAGTGAATCATTTCCAGGAATCCCATGGGACGAAAACCGATGATCGCCTCGAATTGCTGCAGGCTTTTCGTCAGCCCCAACCACTGGCCAAAGAGCACCTTCCAGAGCAGCGGATAGGAAACTGCAACAGGCACCAGAACAAGCAGGTCGCCCGCAAGTTGCCGAGCACCGCCTTCCTTCCACCGCCTGGCTGCCATGGCAATTGCCAGCGCAAAAGCAAAGAGCAGGCCCTCCAGTCGCGAGAGCGCGAGCACCGCAAGGGCCACGCGCTGCCCACGTGAAGACTCCCCCAGTGCGTTCAACGACCAAAGCAGCAGGCAAAGCGAAAGCTGCGCGACCGAATTCAGCCCAAGAACGAAGCGAAGCGTGTAAGGATTCGCAAGTGCCAGGAGCGGTGCCAGCCAGGGCAGCATCTTCTGACCGGGAGCCGCCTGGCTCGCCAGCCGCGCCACGAGCCAGGCAAGTGCGCCAAGGTGCAGGCACCCCAGCACGTTCCACCACAATCGCGCGTCCCCCGGCAGCAGCCGTACCAAAGCCATGAGCAGGACTTCGAGTGGATAGCCGTTGGCGTCGCGCAACCACGACGGTGAAGCCGTCATCCGCGTAAGAATCGGCAACGTGTCGTGATGGACGTAGCCGCCCCACCACCAGCTCAGAACGGCGCCGGCAAGCAGGGCCAACACCGGCATCACACGATCGGGCGAGGATCCCTTCGCTGGGGGCGCACCGCTTTCCAAGTCCCGCGGGTCCCTATTTATCCGCGCTCAGAATGACCGGCATCGAATCGCCGGTGTTGCCCACGACGATGATCTTGGAGTTGTTCGACTCGGCCAGTTTCATGGTCGCCTCGATTCCCTTCCATTTGAGCAGGCGCTCGGAGATGCCCTGGCTCACGATGGTCTGGAAGTCGCGCACGCCCTCGGCCTCGATGCGCTTTCGCTCGGCTTCCTGCTTCTCACGCATGAGAACGAACTCCATTTCCTGCGAGCGCTGTTCCTGGGTGAGCTTGTTGTTGATGGCCTGCTTGAGCTGATCGGGAAGCTGAAAGCTGCGCATGAACACGCCTTCGACGACCAAGTGCTTGCCGGCGATCCCTGCCTCGATGAGCTCGAAGGCTTCCTGCTCAACCGCTTCGCGCTTGGTGGAATAGATCTCTTCGGGTTTGTACCGACCGAGCACCTGGCGCGCGGCGCTTCGAAAGATGGGGCCGAGCACTTCGTTGTAATAGAGACGGCCGATCTTCTGGTGAAGCAGCGGCAATTCCTCGCGCAGCGGGCGAAAGCGCATGGAGAACTCCGCACCGACGGTCAGGCCGTTGGAGGTCACCACGTCCATGGTTTCCTTCGCGTCGCGAACCTTGATGTTATAGACGTACATCGTGTTCCAGGGTGCGACGAGGTGAAATCCCTCACCGTAGACCTGGTCCATTTCCGTGCCACCGAAGGCGCGAAAGAGCACGCCGGCCTCACCCGAGTCGATGGTCGTGCAGGCGGTGGCCGACATCGCAAAGAACGCGACCATCACCGTAAGTAGTTTTTGTTTCATGTTCCCCTCCTTACAAGAGAAGTGCTTTGCGCAATGCTGCGCGGAATAAAGGACTAGTTCTCGATGAGCACCATGGCGATGGCGACGCCGCCGTCATGGGAGAGCGAGAGATGCACGCGCGTGGCGCCGAGCTTCTCGAGCGCCGCCTGCGCGCGCGCGGAAGGCACAAGCCGCGGCTGGGACTCGCCGTCGCTCTCGACGCCCACGTCCTGCCACGAAAGTCCCTTCTGTGCGGGACCGAGCGCCTTGTAGAAGGCTTCCTTGGCAGCAAATCGCGCGGCCAGACGCGCGATGCGCGTTGAATCGGCAAGCCCCTCGCAGGCGACGCGCTCGGCGGGCGTGTAGATGCGGTCCAGAAAGCCCTCGCGCCGCGAGAGCGCTTCCTCGATGCGCGAGAGCGCGACAATGTCCACGCCGATGCCCAGAGTGGCCATTCAGGGCTCCCCCTGTTCGGAGCGGTCCGCAAGGGCGTATGATCGAACTGGCGCGTGCATGGCGCCGATTGTCATTGATGGGGCGCGCGCAAGCAAGGCGCCCCGGGAGGCTGACCCCATGGAGCTGCCCACGCCGCTCACAAGCGCTCACTGGCTATATGAGAACCTGCAAAACCCCGCGCTGCGTATCTTCGATGTGCGCTGGTACCTCGACCCCGCGCGCAAGGGGCGCGAGGCCTTTTTGAGCTACCACATCCCCGGCGCGCAGTTTGCCGAGCTCGATACCGAGCTGAGCAGCCCACGCACCCGGCGCTCGGGCCGTCATCCATGGCCCTCAGTTACGCAAATGGTCGAGTTCCTGGAGTCGCGCGGTGTCTCGAACCACTGCGACATCGTCTGCTACGACGACGCCGGCGGCGCGGTGGCCTCGCGGCTGTGGATGATCCTGCGCTGGCTCGGGCACGAGCGCGTCGCCGTGCTCGACGGAGGACTGCCGCGCTGGCAGATGCTGGGGCTGCCCGTCACGAACGCTCCGACGGTCGTCCCCCGCCGCGCGCATTTTGTCCCCTCCCCGCGCGAGTCGCTGCTGGTTAATCTCGGGCAAGCCCGTGCCATCAGCGAGGGCGCCGCGCCGGGCGCGCTGCTCGACGCGCGCGCGGGCGAACGCTACCGGGGCGAGACCGAACCGGTCGACCCCAGGCCGGGGCACATTCCCGGTGCCGCGAACCGCGCGTTTGCCCAGAACCTGCGCGGCGATGGGACGATGAAGCAGCCCGCAACGCTTGTGCGCGAGTTCGAAGGCCTGACGGATGCAGTCCACTACTGCGGCTCGGGCGTCACCGCCTGCCACAACCTGCTGGCCATGGAAGTGGCGGGCCTCAAGGGCTCACGGCTGTATCCTGGTTCGTGGAGCGAGTGGTCGCGTCGCGATAGCCTGCCCGCCGCGCTGGGGGAGGAGTAATCAGCTGGTGCGGGACATGGGTTTGGCTCGCCAAGCCCATCATTGTTTCGGCACGATCGTAAGCTCAAAGAGCTCGGGCTCATAAAGGTACGCAGCACCACCGGCGGCACCGATCTCGAATGTGCGGCCTGCCAGAGTCAGATCCTCGAAACCGCCCACGAAGCGCCCGCCCACATAGAACTCCGTCCAGGGACCGTTCCAGGAAACCAGAATCCGTGTGCGCCCTCCCGCGACAATGGGCTCGGGAAGCGGCAGCGCGGCAACCTCCAACCCTCGCTTCTTGTCGTCGATTCGCGTGACTCGCAGCACCGCGCCGCCGAGTGCGGCGCGATAGGCGACTTCGTCGCCTTTCCATTCGAGCCGAAGCGTCGCGCCAGCTTCCAGCACGAGCCACGCCGCCAGACTCCTGCCCGTCGACTTGTCGCTGCCGCGCAGCACGTGAGCCTGCGAGAGCGGTGCATCGGTCAGCGGCGGGGCAAAGAGGCCTCCGCCCACAATCTCGTCGGGCCCGGCGATTCGCTGCGTCGCGGCCGTCACGACGACCGGAGCACTGAGGACCTTTGCTTCCATGGCAAAGAGTGCGCGCGGGCTGATCTGCTCGCCCGCGGCAGGCGAAGCCGCGCCGGGAAGACGAAAGAACTCCTCAAAACGCGAACGGAAATGCGCCTCATCGTAGCCGACCACCTTGAGGCGCCGCGCCAGCGTGAGACCGCCATCGGGGGCGCGGCGGTATCCGTAGAGAAGATCGCCGACTTCTACCTTTTCCCCGGGACCGACATCTGCCAGCAAGGTGCCACCCTCCAGTTCCAGATCGACCAGCAGCGGGTAGCCATCGATGAAGTCCTGCCGCAGCGCACCCGCGAGCGACGCGAGCTTTGCCGAACCCGCGCGAACTGCCGCGGCATCGCGCGCGCCGCTCGCGCAGTCGCGAATGCGAACCTCGGCGGCGTATTTTTCGGATTTTGTCAGAACAAGCTGCGCGGCCTTTTCGAGCCGCTTGTCGCCGGCGCAGGCCCCCGCGAGATCGGCGGCCTGTACTTCGAGAAGTGCGTAGCGCCGCGTGCGCTCCAGCCTTGCGAGCAGGTCACGCTGCAACTCGGCGGCCTCGGCGCCTCCCGACGGCGGAACGAACCCGAAGACCGTCCGGGCCTGGGCGAGCGCCGGGCAGAGCAGCAGCGTCAGCGCGAGGATCCAGCCGGTCCGGCGCGGACTCATTCGCCCCCGGCCTTCTCGGCCTGACGCGCCACCTGATAGTGCGCTTCCATTTCCTGGATCGTGAGACCCTCAAGCCGCTTGCCCGCCGCCCTGGCGGCCTGTTCGATGGCGGCGAAGCGGCGCTCGAACTTGCGATTGGTACGGCGCAACGCTTCCTCGGGATTGATGCCCCAGCGCCGCGCGATGTTCGCAACAACAAAGAGGACGTCGCCAAGCTCGTCCTCGGCGCGATCCAGGCGCTCGGGATCGTCGATCGGCGCGTCGGGCACCGGGGCCGCATCAACGCCCGAAGCGACCTTTGGAATCTTGCCGTCCGGAAAGAGCTCCTGTGCGAGCTCTCCGAGTTCTTCATTGAGCTTGTCGAAGAGCATCTCGCGCACCGGCCAGTCGTAGCCCACGCGGGACGCCTTCTCGGAGATGCGGCTGGCGCGGCTGAGCGCGGGCATGCTGTTGGGAACGCCCGAGAGCAGGGACTCGCGCTGCTTTTCGCGCTTCTTGATCTGCTCCCAGTTCTCGACGACCTGGCCGGCGGTCTCGGCCTTCACATTGGCAAAGACGTGGGGGTGACGGCGAATCAGTTTTTCGGAAATCCCGTCCACTACGGGAATCAGGTCGAAGCGGCCCTCATCGGCCGCGATCTGGGAATGGAGAACCACCTGAAGCAGCAGGTCGCCGAGTTCCTCCACGATGTCGGCGTCTACCCCCGAATCGATGGCCTCGAGC
>JAGRBM010000389.1 GCA_020434085.1 Chrysiogenia bacterium
ACTGGCTGAACTTCTAGAAACCCCTGAAATAGCGAAGGAATGGGTAAGGCTTGTTTTGATCAATTATGATATTGACTTTCAATATCATAATTGATACGACTCTCCACGTGCTGGATCTCCCGCCCGGCCCAATTCATCCAGATGTGGAGATCCACCCATGCAAGTTCGCACAATCCTATCCCTCACCGGGCTCTTTGCCCTCTGCCTCTCGTCTCTGACAGCCGGTTGCGGCGACGACCCGGCCCCCGGCTACCAGGGCACGACCCGCACCTACTACCTCGCCGCCGAAGAGTCGGTCTGGGACTACGCGCCCGCCGATCGCAACGAGATCAAGGACGCTGCCTGGAGCGAGGACGAAGAAGTCTTTGTCGGCAACGATGCCGGTCACATCGGCAGGCAGTATATGAAGGCCCTCTTCGTTGAATACACCGACGCCACCTTCACCACGCCCAAACCCGTCGCGCCCGAGTGGCAGCACAAGGGCACCCTCGGCCCGATCCTTCGCGCAGTTGTGGGCGACACCATTGAGGTCGTCTTCAAGAACAACGGTTCGCTTCCCTACTCCGTCCATCCCCATGGCGTTTTCTACAGCAAGGCCAATGAAGGGGCCGGTTCCAACGACGGCACCAGCGGCGGCGACAAGGAGGACGACGCCGTGATGCCCGGCGACACCTACACCTACACCTGGGGCGTGCCCGCTTCGGCCGGCCCCGGCCCGGACGACGGGAGCTCGGTCGTGTGGCTCTATCACTCCCATGTGAACCCCATTGCCGATACCAACAGCGGCCTTGTCGGCGCAATCGTCGTGGCCGATCCGCTGCTGGCCGACGCCGATGCGCGCCCCATCGACGTGGACCGCGAGGCCGTGAGTTACTTCACCGTCTACGACGAGAACAGCAGCCACTTCATTGAAGACAACATGCTCGCCTACACCGATCTCAGCGACGTCGACGCCGCCCTAGAAGACGACGATTTTCTCGAGAGCAACCTGATGCACGCCATCAACGGCTATGTCTACGGGAACGGCCCCATGGTCCAGGCTGAAAAGGGAGAAATCGTGCGCTGGTACCTGCTTGCGCTGGGCACGGAGGTAGACCTGCATACGCCTCACTGGCACGGAAACACGGTGATCTACGACGGGCGTCGCACCGACGTGGTGGAACTGCTGCCGGCAAGCATGAAGGTGGTCGACATGGAGGCTGCCAACCCCGGAACCTGGCTCTATCATTGCCATGTCAACGATCACATCGCCGCCGGCATGATCACCCGCTACCAGGTCAATCCGTAACAACGAAAACGGCCGCCCCAATGGGGCGGCCGTTCAATTTATTCCGGGCAATTCAGGCCGGTTTTCGCGCAATGGCGCACACATAGCCCATGCGGTCATCGTCGCCGCGCTCGAAACGGATGGAATCGAAGCCCGCGCTCTGCAGCAGGGAGTAGACCTCTTCGTCGGCGTAGATGGAGAAGCCGTGCTTGGTAAAGGCAAAGCGCTCCATCGCGCACTTGGGGCGAAATGCCAGCACGAATGTCCCGCCGGGGCGCAGCACGCGCAGGATCTCGCTCGCCACGCGCGGGGGATCACTCCAGAAATACAGCGTGTTCACTGTGAGCGCGCGATCAAAGCTCGCGTCCTCGCAGGGAAGGTCCTCGGCACCACCCTTGCGCAGTTCAAGGCGCCCGCTCTCGATGAGTCCCGGGTGCTTGCGCGAGGCGAGCGCAATCATCTCGTCCGAGAGATCGACGCCCACAATGCGCCCTTTCCCAAGATGTTCTGCAATGGGGATGAGACTGGCACCGCCGCCAAATCCGATTTCGAGAATCTGCTCATCGGCGCCGGGCGCAAGGTGATGCACCGCAGCCCGGTTCATCGCCCGGTTCGCGCGGTTCATTTCCCGGCCCACCAGCCGCCCGAAAAATCCGGACGGTTGGCGCAGGTTCCTGGCCAGCAGCTTGTTCAGCATCGCGGCATGCCTTCCGACTTGAATGGAATTCTACTGCGTTTTGTCGGAAGTGGCGAGGGGGCGCCCCCCTACTTTCATGTAAAAGGATCAGGCGTGGCGCAGGGCGTCGACAATGGCCAGTTGCGCGGCGCTTTTGGCGGGCATGAAGCCCCCGAGCAGCCCAATGGCCAGCGCCAGCACGCCGCCGCTCACCGCCTCCGAGCGTCCCACGCTGATCTCAATGGCGATGTCGAAGAGATTAAA
The DNA here is from genome assembly GCA_020434085.1 of Chrysiogenia bacterium. Lineage (NCBI taxonomy): Bacteria > Pseudomonadati > Chrysiogenota > Chrysiogenia > Chrysiogenia bacterium. The sequence continues at coordinate 2,208 of JAGRBM010000389.1, forward strand.
GTCCACCCCGTTGAAGGCCAGCGAAAGAAGCAGCCCCAGCGCCCCGCCGAGGGTTCCCAGGAAGAAACTCTCGGCCAGCAGCGCCCCGGCAACGTCGTAGCGGCCAAAGCCAAGCGCCCGCAGCGTGCCGAGCTCCCGCAGGCGCCGGCTCATCGCCGCATACATGGTGTTCATGCCGGCGAACACGGCGCCAAGTCCCATGAACACGCCGATCAGGTTTCCCAGAAAGCTGAAGGCCACCGACGCCTTCTGCACTTCCTTGTAGTAGTCGAGCTCGCCCTTGGCCTCGACGTTCACCTGCTTGGACTCGTCGAGCTTGTCGATGAAGGCCGGAACCTGCTCCGCACTCTTGAGACGTGCGACCACCACGTTGGGTCCGTCGAGATCGAATTCCGAGAGCGCGTCCTGGTAGTCCATCCAGATTTCGCCGTCGAAGATCTGGCCCTGCGCACTGAAGATGCCGACCACCTTGTGGGGCTGTCGCCCGAAGAGCAGTTCGTCGCCTATGCGAATCTCGCCGAGCTTTGAGGGAACGAGCCGCCCGATCACGATTTCGCCGGGGGCCTGGGGCATGCGTCCCTCGATGAGTCGCACGCGCCGGTGCACCGCGAAGGCGATCTCCTCGACACCCCTCACCGTCGTAAAGCGCACGTCCGCGCCGCTGGTGGCGCTCGATCCCACGCGCGGGACCGGGCGGGTCACTTTGGCTTCCACGCTGGCCAGCGGGTTGCCGCCTGAATCGCGGGCGACCTCGGGCAGGTAGCTGAGCACCGGCACCGCGTTCTTTGGAATGCGTGAGGCATCGTCGGTCGCCGCGCCGCGCGCCAGGATCACCACGTTGTCGGGCTCGCCCGAGGAGACAGCCACGCGCTCGATTCCCGCCGCCGTGGCGGAGATCACCACGTAGACCATCACCGAGAGCGCCACACCCACCACCGTCACCGCGACCGAGCGCTTGCGGGCGATGATGTTGCGCATCGAGTAGGTCAGTGGAATGGCCATCTATTGAGTCCTCTACTGCTCAGCCCCTCTCCCTTTCAGGGAGAG
>JAGRBM010000390.1 GCA_020434085.1 Chrysiogenia bacterium
ACCTGCGCGGGCACCGGGCCGGTCTCCACGGTGACGGACGTGCCGTCCACCGCGGTCTTGATGAGCTCGGGCATGATGTTCGTCGCGAAGGTCAGTGATACGGCTTCCTGGGAGGCCGGGTTCGAGAGGTTGAACACCAGATCGTCGAAAGTCGCGACGCCCGCGTCGAGGGTCTGCGTCGTCGTGCCGGTAAAGGAGCCAGCCGACATTTCCGATACGGTCACCGTATTGGTGTTGTTGGAAGTGATCACATTGTCGTTGACGTCGAGCACGCGGACGGTGAAGTCCTCCCACTGCACGGTGTCGGTCGCGGGGGTCGTGGGCGCCGTGCCGAAGGCCAGGTGGTGGGCCGCGCCGTGTGTGACGTTGAAGGCGCTCGAATCAGCGTTGGTGGAGCCGCCGCTGGCGCGCAGCTTGGCGCCGGTTCCCACCTTGGTGAGATTCACGCCGGTCCAGGTGGCGACGCCGCTGGTGGTGGTGGCCTGGTCCGACATCTGGTCGGTCTCGAGAACGGGCGTCGTGGCAAAAGTCCCGCCGTTGCGGGTCAGCGTCATTACCGTGCCGTCGGTGACGTTGTTGTCGTATTCATCGTGCACGCCGACTTTGACCTCAAAATCATCGGCAGAATCGGTACTGGTGGAGGCCGGCGGCTGTTTACCGCCATCGGCCATCGCAAAGGAAATCGAATACACCGGTCCGGGAACGATGTTGAAGCTCGCGCTGTCGGCGGTGGTCATGGTGGCCATGTGCGTGGCGCGCAGGACGTAGCCCGAGCCGACCTTGTCGATCCCCACGCCGCCGAAGGTGGCCGTGCCACCCGCGCTGGTGGAGACGGTGGTATTGGTCGCGCGCAGGGTGCCGGTGCCCGGGTTGGTCTGGATGCTCAGCACGATGTTCTCGCCGGCCACCGGGTTGCCGAAGGCATCGGCGGCATCGACGGGCACGCTCATGGTCGAGGTCGATTCCAGGTTCTGGCTCATACTCGGCGCGCCCGAGAAGCTCAGGCTCGAAATGGCCGCCGGGCTGACGGTCACCATCACGTCGGTGATGTCGGGCAACAAGGTGGTGGTGAAGTCGAGGGTCACGTCCTCGGCCTTGTTGTAGACAAGGTTGTCGAAGGTGGCCACGCCGCTGGTGACCGGCTCGGTCAGGGTCGAGCCGCCGGTGAAGCCGTCGCCCGTCGTGACCGAGGCGCTGATCATGGTGGAGTTATCGGTGGCGACCGCGTCGCCGAAGCAGTCCTGGACCTCCACGGTGACGGGCATGGACGAACCGTCGGCCCACGCGACGCCGGCGGTCTGGCCGGCCGCGGGCGCGTTGCCGAACGCGATCTGCGTTGCCGTGCCGGCGGCGCCGCACTGCACGTTCACGTTGACCGAGCCCGGCAGCGTCGTAATGGTGCCCACGGTGGTGCTGACGTCGAGGTCCACGGACTCGATGGCATCAAAGGAGAGATCGTTGAAAGTGGCCACGCCGCTCACGAGCGCCTTGGTCGCGTTGGTGAACGCGCCGCCGCCCATGGCCAGCTTGCCGATGGTGACGTTGCCCGAAGCGCCGGTGACCACGTTGCCCAGATTGTCGCGGGCCTCGAGCGTGAAGGTCGTCCAGGCCTGATCCACCACCGCGGTGCTCGCGGGCGCGGTGCCGTAGGCGAGGGTGACGGCGGTGCCGGGGTCAACGACCACCTGCCTGCCGGAAATCCCGTCGAGCTCGGGCGTCGTGATGTTGAAGGTGAGCGTCTGCGCGGTCTCGGTGCTGAAGACAAAGGTCGCCATGCCATCGGAGTTGGTGACGCTATTGGCCGCGCCGCCGTTGGCACCCACAATGGTCCCCTGCGGGGAGACGAAGGTGACGTTGATGACCACGCCCGGGGTCGGCACGTTCGCGCCTGCCGCGTTCTGCAGCTCCACGGTGAAGGTGAAGTTCTCGCCCGCGGCCACGTTGGCCGGCGGCTGCGTTGCGAACCCGAGCTTCGTCGCGCCCGCGGCAATGGCCGCGTCGGTACCGCTGCAACCGCTGCCCAGAACAACCAGAGACAGGGCCGCCAGGGCCCACCACTTCGCAAGAATCGCTTTCATGAATCACTCCAAAGTGCGCCGCGCTCGCGCAGCCGCGCCGCGTCCCCGCCCATGGGGAGCTCGGCCAGAATCGGGATACCCACCCGTCCGAAGAAGAATCGGAACAGGTACAAAGGTAGCGCGCGCGCCTGAAATTCGCAAAAAGCCCAGTGATTTGGCGCACCTTGCACACGCAGCCCGGCGCACGAAAGGCCGAAATAAGTGAGAAAATAAGGCGGATCGGGCCGCTCGCCGAAGGCGAGCGGTTTGGTGGGGCTAGGATTGGTGCTGGCGTGGTTTGGGCTCGCGGCTATAGTCGCATGTTCAAATGAACCGTCTGATGACCAGCACAGTTGCCGCGTTTGCGCTCACCGCGAGCGTGTCCGTAATTTCAGCCCTGGGTGGCTTCTTCCTCTTCGACGACTACCCCAGCATCGTCCACAACCAGGCTGTCACGCTCTTCGATCCCGGATCGCTACACAGCTGGTGGTTGGCAGCCTTTGGCTCACCCGCAACCCTGCGGCCGGTTTCCTATCTAAGCTTCGCAATCCAGTGGTGGTTCTCTCCGGAGAATCCTGCTGCAATGCGCGTGGTCAACATCCTGTTACATACCGGAGCGGCGGTATTCGTCTACCTGGGCCTGCGCGAGGGCCTTCGGCTGCTGCGCGAGAGCGTCGAGACTGCCGATGAGCGGCTCGCTTTGCTCGGTGCACTCCTGTGGGCGCTGCACCCGGTGCAGACCCAGCCGGTGAACTTCATCGTTCAGCGCATGACTCTCCTGGCCGGTCTATTCGCAGTGGCGACGTTCTGGCTCTACTTCCGGGGCCGCAGGACCGGGCAGCGCCGCTGGTATGCCTGGGCCGCCGGGGCGTATGGGTTGGCGCTGCTGAGCAAGGAGAATGCGGCGGTCGTGCCCGTTGTCTTGGTAGCCTGGGAGTGGCTGCTCGGGCCCGAAGAGGCGCCAGCGGCACGAAAGCGACGCTTCCTGTGGCTACTGGCTGCTTGCGCCCCGCCGGTCGCCATGGCGGGAATTTATGCGGCCACCAGCAGCAATCATTTTGCCCTTGGCGCGCTTCCCAATCGGGATTTCACCCTGTGGGAACGAACTCTCTCTGCTCCCCGGATGTATCTGCGCTATGTCGGACTGCTCTTCTGGCCCTATCCGCAGGCACTCGATTACGGGCTCCAGCCAAGCCGCTCGTTCCTGGATCCCTGGACAACCCTGCCCGCGTGGGCTGCCATGGGCGCGGTGCTGGCCGCCATCTGGAAATGGCGGGGCCGCTGGCCAATCGCGGCCTTTGCCGTGCTGGCCTTCGTTCTGGCGCTCGCCCCGGAGAGCACCTTCCTCAACCTCGAACTCTTCTACGAGCACCGGCTCTACCTGCCCAGCGTCTTTGTTCTCCCGCTTGTCCCGTGGGGCGTGCAGGCGTTGCTGGGAAGATTTCGCATGGACGCGCGCGGCGTTGCGGCTGCGATGGGGGTTCTGCTCGCTCTGGCCGCGGGGCGGACCTGGGCGCGCAATCTGGACTGGGGAGACGAGATCCGGCTCATGGAGAAGAATGTTGTGGCCTATCCCGATAACCACCGCGCCCGCGAGAACCTAGCAATGAGCCTGCGCCTGGCAAAGCGCCTCGAAGAGGCGGAAGCGCAAGCCCGTGAGGCGATTGAGATTGCGCCAGGATCGGCAAGAGCATACATGGTGCTCGGCGAAATCTTGATTGACGAGGGGGATAGCCAACAGAGCAGAGCCTCATTGCAGAAGGCATTACAGCTTGATTCCAGTCTCATTCGGGCAAAGCTCGCGCTGGCGAAATCTTTCGGTACGGGCGGTGATCACGAGCAAGCCCTGCGCTATGCGCGAGAGGCCGTGGCGGAAAACTCGAGACACCCTGAAGCTCAGCTCTATCTGGGAATTGAGCTGATGGAACTCAAGGAATTCGAGAAGGCCATCTCTCATTTCAGGATCGCGGCTGAACTTGATCCGAAGAGCAAGGATGCTGTCTACAATCTGGGGCTGGCGTATGCCCAGGCAGGCAATGAGCAAGCTGCAATTGATGCGTGGAGACGCGCCGACGAAATCGCGCCGAACCAGCCGGACGTGCTGCGAAATCTCGGCATTGCCCTCCATCGGCAGGGAGACCGGGCACAGGCCATGTTATATTTTCAGAAGGCCTGTATCGCGGGGGATCAGCAGAGCTGCGGCATTGTGCAGCGTAGATAGTGCTTTCTCGATGTAAATTCTGCGGTCCATCTCGGTTCATTTCGGACCATCGTGGACCATCGTGGGTCACGCCCCTTGATCGGTCGACGACAATCCCCATACTGGGAATGGACGTCCTGCTTGGGCGAGGGTGAGGTGCTGCGATGACAAGCAACCCGATGCGATTCCTGATTCTTCCTTTTCTGATCCTTGCCGCGATGCTCGTGCGGCCGGGACCGGCGCGAGCTGCGGAGTTCAGTTCCGCAGGGGTGGTGCCGGTTGTCGGAAAGAACTGCAAGGAAAGCGGCGTGCAAAAATCCCCCGACGGCGTGTTCGCCCTCTATGTTTTTTGTGATGATGCGGCGGGTGTGCATGTAGGCATTGTGTGCGTGAAGCTGGAGTGCGAGCGCTACGTGAGATGGGACGCGGCAAATCGGTTCTGGCAGGAAAAGGAATGGGCTTCCGATGTCAGGGAATACGTGTGGCTGGATGGTGGTTCGCGCCTGTTGGTTGGTACTTCCGAGATTTACGGGACCGGGCTGTGCTATGTCCTGGACATTCCCACTCGATTGGCTACCGCTCTGAAATTGCCCGAAGAACTCGGAAAGTATGTCGAGTGTTCGATTAAGGCCATTTCGAACGACGGCAGCAAAGCGCAGGTTCAGGTCGCCGTGCCGCATGCCCGGCACGACATCGAGGTTGAGATTCCCCCGGCGCCATCCCGCTAGGCGCCCGTGTTGACTCCCCGGACCTTTGGACCCATTTTTGGCCCCGCGATGAGTGAGCGATCCGCACAACCCGGTTCCCCCGAGCTCTCCGCGGCAGAGGCCGAGGATCTCGACCGCGTGCGCGTGGCGGGCGGGGCCCGCGCAGCGAGCGAGACAAACGCGGAAGCCGCCGCCGGCGGCAAGCGGCTGTATCTGGAGACCTACGGGTGTCAGATGAATGATCGCGATTCCGACACGCTGGTGTCCCTGCTGGCGGCGCACGGCTACGGGCTCACCGACGATCCGGCGGTTGCCGATCTCATCTGCGTGAACACGTGCAGCGTGCGCGCCAAGGCCGAGGACAAGACCTGGTCGGAGCTCGGGCGCTACCGCGTGCTCAAGGAAGAGAACCCGGCGCTTCGCATCGCCATGGTGGGCTGCGTCGCCCAGCAGGTGGGCGAGGACGCGGTGGGCCGCGCGCGCTATCTCGACCTGGTGGTCGGCACCCACAACATCCACGCGCTGCCCGAGATGCTTGCCGAGCGCGAGCGCACCGGCCGCCCGGTGGTGCGCGCGGATTTTCACGCCGAAGAGCAGAAGATCTTCCGCCCCGCCGAGATCGATGCGTCGGGGCGGCTGCAGGCCTTTGTGAACATCATGGTGGGCTGCGACCACCAGTGCACCTACTGCATCGTGCCCATGACGCGCGGCCCCGAGATCTCGCGGGCTCCAGGTGACGTGCTCTCCGAGGTGCGCGCGCTGGCGGGGCAGGGCGTCAAAGAGATCATGCTGCTCGGCCAGAACGTGAACTCCTACGGCAAGCAGTGGGCCCACCTTGGAAAAGAAGGAGGCCCCGACTTCGGCGAGCTCGTCTTCGAAGTCGCCAAAGTCGAGGGCGTGGAGCGCATCCGCTTTACCTCGCCGCACCCGATGAACGTGGGCGAGACGCTCTACCGCGCCTTTGCCGCGTGCGAGAAGCTCCAGCCGCACATTCATCTGCCGCTGCAATCGGGAAGCGACGCGGTGCTGCGCCGCATGAAGCGCGAGTACAAGGTGGAAAAATTTCTCGAAGTGGTCGAGAAACTGCGCGCGGCGCGACCGGGAATTTCGATTACGACCGACATCATCGTGGGCTTTCCCGGCGAGAGTTCCGAAGACTACGAGGCAACCCTCGCCGTGATGGAGCGCGTGCGTTTCGATGGCGCCTACTCCTTTGCCTACTCAAAACGCCCCGGAACGCCTGCCCTGAAGCTTGACGGGGACGTTCCGGCGGAGTTGGCGAAGGAGCGCCTTCGTCGGTTACAATCCCTGCAGGAAGAGATCAGCGCCGAAGTCGCCCGCAACATGGTGGGCCGCGTGGAGCAGGTGCTGGTCGAAGGGCGCAGCCGCCGCCGCGAGGACCAGGTGAGCGGGCGCGCCGGCAGCAACTGGACCGTCAACTTCGACGGTCCTCCCTCGCTCATCGGCCAGGTGGTGGCCGTCGAGATCACCGAGGGGCTTCCCCACACCCTGCGCGGCAGGCTGGTCTGATTTTTTGGGGCGCGCATCGAGAGCGTGCCCACGCCGCCCGGAGCAATTTCCGCGCGCCGCCCATCAGGCGCGCAAGGCAAGGAACCATGAAGCGCGAAGTCGAAATCTCCGCCCTGACCCTGGACCCCAACACCAACTCGCCGGTGGTGGTGCTCAAGGACAAGAGCGGCCCGGACTCGATCCCCATCTGGATCGGATTCGTGGAGGCCAGCGCCATTGCCATGGAGCTGGAAAAAGTCGAAGTGGGCCGGCCGCTCACCCACGATCTTGCCAAGAACATCCTGACCGAGCTTGGCGCGCGACTGGCTTCGATCGAAGTCAGCGATCTCAAGGACAACACCTACTTCGCGACGCTCAATCTCGAGCGCGCCGGTGAATCCCTGGCCATCGACTCGCGCCCCTCGGACGCGATTGCACTGGCCGTGCGCTTCGACGCGCCGATCTTCATCGCCGAGAGCGTCTTCAACGCCTCGCGCAAGATTCAGGAAGACCAGAAAGCCGCCGGCGGCGCGCAGAAGGCGCAGACCCCCGGCGAGGGCGAGGAAGTGGGCGACAAGCCCGTGGGCGCCCTCGATCCGGCGGCCGCCAAGGAAGGCGAGGAAGACGCGCCCGCGTTCTCGCAGTTCCGAAACGAAAACCGCGAAGAGTGGACCGAGATTCTCGAAAAGCTCGACCCCAAGAAACTTTCCAAGCAATAGAGAGCGAAGCGCGCCCTTGAGTCTCCCCCGGGTTTCGGGAGAGATGCCCGCAGGGCAGAGGGGGCGAGCCGGCCGGGCGAACCCCCTCCGGCTTCCAGCCACCTCCCCCGTCCACGCGGGAGGGAAAGCGGTTCGCGTTCCTAGTAGGCCCGCGCGAAGACGATCTTCTTCACGCCCTGCTCGCCGGTGAAGATGCAGGGGCCGCGCTCGTCGTTGTTCTCGAGCGGAACGCAGCGCGGCGTCACCTTGAACTCGGCCAGGACGTCCTCGTACTGCTTGTCGTTCTCGCTGGCATACGCGACCGCAAAGCCCGGCGATTCCTGGCCGAAGTAATCGCGCAGCTCGTCGAGGCTGGCGACCTCCTGCGTGCGCTCCTCGCGGAAGGCGCGGGCGCGGCTCAAAAGGTTGTCCTGCATTTCTTCGAGAATGCCGGCGGCGCTTTCCACAAACTCGGCAAGCGGCACGCCCTTCTTCTCCTTGACGCCCAGGTCGCGGCGGCCAAGGAACACGCTGCCCGAATCCACGTCGCGCGGGCCAACTTCGAGCCGAAGCGGCACGCCCTTCTTGATGTGCTGCCAGGCCTTCTCGCCGCCGCGCAGATCGCGATCGTCGCGCTTCACCACGATGGGCTGGCCATCGAAGAGCTTGCCGCGCAGCCCGGATTCGAGCTTGTCGCAGAACTCGAGGACCTTCGCGCGCTCGGAATCGTCGCGGTAGATGGGCAGCACCACCGCGTGGGCGGGCGCCAGTTTGGGCGGCATCACCATGCCGTCGTCGTCGGCGTGGCTCATCACCAGCCCGCCGATCAGCCGCGTCGAGACGCCCCACGAAGTCGTCCACGCGAACTCGTGCTGGCCCTCGGCGGAGAGGTATTTGATCTCCTGCGCCTTCGCGAAGTTCTGTCCCAGGAAATGCGAAGTCCCGGCCTGCAGCGCCTTGCCGTCCTGCATCAGCGCCTCGATCGAATAGGTGTTCACCGCGCCGGGGAATCGCTCGCCCGCCGTCTTCTCGCCCTTGATCACCGGCATCGCCATGTAGTTCTCGGCGAACTCGGCATAGACGTCCAGCATCTTGCGCGTCTCCTCGCGCGCCTCGGCCTCGGTGGCATGGGCCGTGTGACCCTCCTGCCAGAGAAACTCGGTGGTGCGAAGAAAGAGCCGCGTGCGCATCTCCCAGCGGACGACATTCGCCCACTGGTTGATGAGGATCGGCAGATCGCGGTAGGAGTCGGTCCACTTCGAGAACATCGCGCCGATCACCGTCTCCGAAGTCGGCCGCACGATCAGCGGCTCCTCGAGCTCGCCCGCCGGAACGAGCCCGCCGTCGGGGCCCGCCTCCAGCCGGTGATGGGTTACCACCGCGCACTCCTTGGCAAAGCCCTCGACGTGCTCGGCTTCCTTCTCGAGAAAGCTCTTGGGAATGAACAGCGGGAAATAGGCATTCTCGTGCCCGGTCTCCTTGAAGCGCCGGTCGAGCACGCGCTGGATGTTCTCCCAGAGCCCGTAGCCCCAGGGCTTGATCACCATGCACCCGCGCACCGGCGAATTCTCCGCCAGGTCCGCGGCCTTGATGACCTGCTGGTACCACTCGGGATAATCCTCGGCCCGCGTCGGGCTGATCGCGTTCTGGGGCTGCTTGGCCATGGGGCTGCTTACTCCTCGTGAGTCCCTCAGGCGGGACTTCTGGAGGCGTGGAGTTACCGGTACGTGCAGGGGTTTGGCAAGCCTCGCCCGTCTCCATTGACGGCGCGCTTGCTTCAGCGCAGTTTTCGTCCACGGGCGCATCCGCGCCTTCTTCTCGTTCGTCGTGGACGTCAGTCGTGGACGTGGACGAATCTTTCACCTCTCCCTCTGAGGGAGAGGTCGAGCGAAGTGAGGGTGAGGGTGCGATCGACGG